>CAMOGQ010000056.1 GCA_946614165.1 uncultured Lachnospiraceae bacterium | reverse complement strand
TTCCCGGCACCATCTACGTGGAAGCAAAGCCCATGCCCGATATGGGGATCGGCACCGTGATCCGGATCATCGAGAAGTAAAGAAAGTTCTGCCATAAAAAACGAAATGAGCCGGGGCACGTCCCCGGCTCATTTCAAGTGAAAGCGGAATGTCAGATTCTGAATGGTTTTTATTCCGGAACTGCAGTGCTTTTCGGTATCATTCCACAGGAGGCTGGCGGAGCCTTGTGACGCACCAGTAGGCCCCCATGGTCTGACCGGGCTGTCCGGTCACTTCGTCGCTTAAATATTCCGAAAGATCCGCAGAGGCAGGATCCCAGGCCAGGGCCTCTTCCACGGTGGAGTATTCCACCTCGGCGTACATAAATTCCGTAGCCATGCCCCGGTCCACCAGGCTGACCTCCAGATGAAGGCCGTCCGGCAGGAGATAGGTCCTGCGGGTCTTGGGAATCAGGGGAAGAGAGATCAGATCCTCCAACTCGTCGAACTTTTCCTTATCGATGGGAAATTCTATTTCCTTGCGGGAGAGGGTGCCGGCAGATTTGAAGCAGAGGATATATTCCGTCTTCCCGCCCACGGTGGCTTCTTCCCGGATGCGGACGGTGGGCCTTACGTTCACATAGCCCTGCCGCATGCTCTGCTCGAATAAGAGGGGAAGATCTTTTTCGGGCCATCCCTTTACCATCCATTTGCGTTCTATTTCCATATCTTTTTTCCTTTCAGCCTTATCACGGATACTTTTACGGCAGCTGCGCAGCATCAGTGTAACATATCCGGGGGCTTTCTGCCTTGTTCCCTGCATAAAAAATGCTATAATGTCCATATGACGCTCCGGAGAGGAATCCAGAATCTCCGCCGTCTTAAGCAGTATGAAGATTTTCCGGCATCTGCCCCGGGGGCATCTGCCGTTTTTTATGGTTTAAGGAAAGATAAGTTACATGGCAGTCAAGAAAAAAAGAAGACACCGGCTGGCCCTTCTGGATTCTCTCAGAGGCCTGACCCTGATCAGCATGATCCTTTATCATGCCGCCTGGGACGCGGTCTACCTCCTGGGAGCGGACTGGAGCTGGTACAACGGTGAAATGGCATTCATATGGCAGCAGTCCATCTGCTGGACCTTTATTATCCTTTCGGGATTCTGCATTCCCTTCTCGCGAAAACCCCTTATCCGGGGCCTGATCGTATTTGCCTGCGGGGCCCTGGTGACACTGGTCACCTGCTTTGTGGTCCCGGACCAGAGAGTGATCTTCGGGGTCCTGACCCTGATCGGTTCCTGCATGATCCTTTTGGGAATACTGGATCCCTACCTGAGGCACCTGGGAGGGATGGAGATCATGGTGGTCAGCGGCCTTCTCTTCCTGATTACCAGGTGCATCAACGAGGGCTTTCTGGGGATCTGGAGACTGAACCTGATCCAGCTTCCCTCCCGCATTTACGCCAACTGGGCCACGGCCTATCTGGGATTTCCCTTCAGGGGCTTCTGGTCCACGGATTACTTCCCCATCCTTCCCTGGATCTTCCTTTATCTGTTCGGCTACGGCCTCCACCTCTTCCTCAGGGAGAGAGGGCTGCTTCGAGGCGAGTTCTGGAGGACCCGCATCCCCGTCCTGGATTTCCTGGGACGCCATTCCCTCCTGATCTATCTGGCGCACCAGCCCCTGCTCTACATGGCGGTCCTTCTGATCCAGTGGTTCACCTGACGCTTTTTCAGATCTCCTGGGAGCGCATGATGCTCCGGATGGAGTCGAAAAGATAGGGCCTGAGCTCATCAATTGGCAGAGGATCCTCATAGAGGATGGAAGAGTAGATAGTGCCGGACAAAAGCTCCAGGATCATAAAGATCATGACCTCCGGATTTCTGTAGCGGGTGTGGGAGGTCTCGAAGGCCTCTCGGATGATGCCGGGCAGATCCATCTCCTCGTCGGGAGCGGAAAGGATCTGCTTTTTGAAGATGGCCCAGCTCAGGTTCTTGGAAATGAATACCAGGAGGGTCCGGTCTTTGGAGAACTGGCTGATGATGTGGTCCGCCAGGAAGACGATTTTGTCCTCCAGAGACGTAAGATCCGTATTTTTCAGTTCTTCGTCCGCCCTGGCGAAGACCTCTCCGGCCTTCCTGGCGATCAGGAAGTTGCGGATATCGTACTTGTCCTTGAAATAAAGGTAGAAGGTCCCCTTGGCGACCCCTGCCTTCTCCGCAATATTGGAAATGGTCGTATCATGGATGCCCTGATTGGTGAACAGCTCGAAGGCTGTATTCAGCAGGGCGTCCTTTTTCATTCTCTTGTTGGCCTCCGCTTTGCCGGGGGCCTTTGCATTTCTTTCTCTCATATCTGCCGCCTTGTACCGCTGCCCTTTTCCGGGCAGTTTTCTTTTTGTGTCCCAAAACCTGGAAATTCTGGAAAATAAATTATTGACCAACGGTCATTTTAGTGCTATAACACGGGTGCAGGTGAAAAATGACCGGCGGTCATAAATAATCTACCCCAGTTATTATCACTTTGCAAGAAAAATCTGAGTAAAAATTCAGACAAAATTATTACTGCGGCCGTAATTTACAGACATTTCTCTTCTGTTAACTTCTCTTAAGCAGAGAGAGACGCGGCCGGAAACGAGGTTATTATGAAAGGATTCAGTAAGACGATCGTAAAGTTAAAAGTCCCCATTCTGATCCTGGCCCTGGTCCTGGCCATCCCGTCGGTGGTCAGCTACCTGCACACAAAGGTCAACTATGACCTGCTGACCTATCTGCCCGGGGACATTGACACCATGAAGGGACAGGATATCCTGATCGACGAATTCGGGACCGGCGCCTTTTCCATGTGCATCGTGGAAGGCATGCCGGAGAAGGAGGTCTCGGACCTGAAGAAGGAGATCGAGCAGGTGGATCATGTAAAGAAGGTCCTCTGGTACGACTCCTTCCTGAGCACCAGGATCCCCATGGAAATGCTGCCGGAGGAGGTCTACGAGGCCTTCAACGAAGGGGACGCCACCATGATGTTCGTCCTCTTTGACGAGTCCACCTCGGGAGACGGTACCATGGCGGCCGTGGAGGAGATCCGAAGGATCGCCGGGAAAAAGGTCTTCCTGGCGGGCATGACAGGCGTCCTGGTGGATACCAGGAACCTGTCCGAAGCAGAAGCCCCTATCTACGTCATCATCGCAGTCATCCTGGCCACCCTGGTCCTGATGCTGTCCATGGACTCCTTCCTGATCCCCTTCCTTTTTCTGGCCAGCATAGGCCTGGCCATCCTTTACAACCTGGGGACCAACTTCTTCCTGGGAAGCATTTCCTATGTCACCAAGGCTCTGGCGGCGGTATTGCAGCTGGGGGTGACCATGGACTATTCCATCTTCCTCTGGCACAGCTATCTGGCATGCCTGGAGAAGGGAAGGTCCAGGGAGGACGCCATGGCGGAGGCCATTGACGAGACCTTCAGCTCGGTGGTAGGCTCCTCCGTCACCACCATCGCGGGCTTCATAGCCCTCTGCTTCATGAGCTTTACCCTGGGCCTGGATCTGGGCCTGGTCATGGCCAAGGGCGTCCTTTTCGGCGTTATTTCCTGCGTGACCGTTCTGCCTTCCATGATCCTGATCCTGCACGGAGCCCTGATGAAGACAAGGCACAGACCTCTGCTGCCGGACCTTAAGGGGATGGGAAAGTTTGTCACGGACCATTACAGGATCTGCTTCCTGGCCTTCCTTCTGCTTCTTGTCCCGGCCCTTTACGGCTACGCCCATACAAAGGTCTACTACAACCTGGATTCCTCCCTGCCCAGGGACCTGCCCGGCATCGTGGCCAATGAAAAGCAGGCGGAGAAATTCAATACAGGCGCCACGGATATGATCCTGGTCAGCTCCTCCGTCAGCGAGAGGGACGTCAGGACCATGGCCAGGCAGCTGAAAAAGATCGACGGCGTAAACTATGTCCTGGGCCTGAATACCATAAAGGGCGGCGCCCTGCCCGGGGAGCTGATCCCGGAAAACCTCAGGGAAGCCCTGGAGAGCGAGAACTGGCAGCTGCTCCTTCTGGGATCCGAATATCAGATCGCAAGCGACCAGGTGAACGCCCAGTGCGATCAGATAGAAAGCGTGATCAAGGAGTTCGATCCCTCAGCCATGCTGATCGGGGAAGCCCCCTGCACCAGAGACCTGATCCATGTGACGGCAAATGACTTTGCCACCGTCTCCACCGTCTCCATCGGGGTGATCTTCGCCATTATCCTCCTGGTCTTCCGGTCCCTTTCCCTGCCCTTTATCCTGGTGGCGGTCATTGAACTGGGCATCTTCATCAACATGGGTGTACCGGCCTATACAGGAACCGTGATCCCCTTTATCGCCTCCATCGTCATCGGCACCATCCAGCTGGGATCCACCGTGGACTACGCCATCCTGATGACCACCAGGTACAGGAGAGAGAGGATGAAGGGAACAGAGAAGAAAGAAGCGGTCGCTACGGCCGTGGACGCCAGCGCCAAGTCGGTCCTGGTCTCCGCCCTGGCCTTCTTTGCGGCCACCTTCGGCGTAGGCCTCTATTCCAATATCGATATGATCAGTTCCCTCTGCACCCTGATGGCCAGAGGCGCCCTGATCTCCATGGGCTGCGTCATCTTTATCCTGCCCTCCTTCCTGATGATCTTTGACCGGGTCATCACGGCCACCTCCGCAGGCGGCAGGAAGAAAAAGGACAGGAAGGAAGCCGAAGTGCAGACAGCCTGAGAAAGATAAGGATACATAAGAAAAAATAGCAGTGACCGGTTTAAAAAGGACCGGTTTAGAAACAGCAGTTTTCCGGACCGGCCCTGTGAAGCCGGCCCCGTATGAAACAGAGGTGTTGATACAATGAAAAGATGGAATCTGGCTTTAAGAAAATCCCCCCGCGTACTGAGCGTCCTGCTCTCGGTGACCATGGGCATGAGCATGTTCGGAAGCTTTGCCCGGACGGTGCAGGCAGCGGAGAATACTTCCGGCGAAGAGCAGGTGCTGACAGAGAGTGAAAAGGCTCTTCTTTCGGAAGAGGATAAAAACAGGTCCCATGCCGCAGGCAGCGGCAAAGAGGAAACGGTCTATGTACTGGCGGATCCTCAGGGCAGATCCAGAGAGATCATTGTCAGTGAATGGCTGAAAAACAAAGAGGGAGCCGGAGAACTCTCCGACAGATCCTCCCTTACAGACATCGAAAACGTGGAAGGCTATGAGACCTTTACGAAAAAGGAAGACGGGACTCTGGTATGGTCCGCAGACGGAAACGATATCTACTACCGGGGAAAGTCCGACAGGGCCCTTCCTGTGGACGTGAAGGTGTCCTACAAACTGGACGGAAAGGAAATATCTCCCGAGGACCTGGCCGGAAAGAGCGGCAGGGTCACCATCCGTTTCGACTACGAAAATCATGAGACCGTAAAGGCCCTGGTGAACGGTAAGACGGAAAATATCTATGTGCCCTTTGCCATGGTCAGCGGCGCTCTCCTTCCCTCCGACCACTTCAGCAATATCGAAGTCACCAACGGCAAAGTGATCTCCGAAGGCGAAAACAGCATAGTGGTTGGCCTGGCCTTTCCGGGCCTTAAGGAGAGCCTGAATCTGCAGTCCGAGAAAGAGAATCTTTCCGATGAAAAAATGAAGGAAAGACTGGACGAGATGGAAGAGGACATCCCGGATTATGTGGAGGTCACGGCGGATGCAAGTGACTTCGAACTGGGAATGACCATGACCATGGCCGGTTCCGACCTGATGGACCAGCTGGACCTGGATCTGGATCTGGGCAGCGGCAGTCTTAAAGATTCCGTTTCGGACCTGGAGGATGCCACGAATCAGCTGGTCGAAGGGACAGAGGCTCTGAAAGACGGAGCGGACCAACTGAAGGATGGGACCGACGCTCTTTCGAAGGGAGCCGATGAACTGAACGAAGGCGCCGGGACCCTGAAGGAAGGGACGAAGGCCCTGGCAGGCGGTGCCGGAGATCTTAAAAAAGGCTCGGATACCTTAAAGAGCGGTACAAAGGCCCTTTCCGAGGGCACACAGGCCCTGGCAGGCGGCGTACCGGCTCTTACCGGGGGCATCTCCCAGCTGGCAGGCGGCGCAGAAAAGCTCCATGCAGGCACAGGCACGCTTTCGGAAGGCGCGGGAACCCTTTCCCAGGGAGCTGCCGCCGTGGACCAGAACCTGCAGACAGTTCTGTCTGAAGTGGAAAAGGAGGGCGGCCTGGTGGACGGGACCAGGGCTCTGGACGAGGGCATCGGCCGTCTCCTTGCCGGCATTGGCTCTGAAGAGGAGGGTCCTGATCAGAAAGGCCCTGCCACTCTGTACGCAGGCGCAGCTCAGCTTATGGCAGCCGGCGGGCAGCTCTCTCAGGGAGCCGCAGACCTGAAGGACGGTGCAAAAGGCGTATACGGCGGCATCGCCCAGGTGGACGAAAGCCTGAATGAACTTTCAGATGGGCTGGACAGGGTCGCCGAAGGCACACAGGCCCTGCAGCAGGCTCTGGAGGGAAATGAAAATACCCCCGGCCTTGTAAAGGGCACCGAGGCCATTTATCAGGGCCTGTCCACAGTGGACCAGAGCGTAAAGACCATGGACCGGGGCCTTGGTGCGGCACTTGGCACCATGGACCCGGACCAGATCAGGAAGAACCTGTCCGCTCTTTCCGATGTGGACGGAAAGGACCTGGAAGAAAAGGCTCAGGCACTGTCCCGGGCAGCCCAGGCACTTTCCGGCTTAAAGACCAGTCTTTCTGCAAAAAAGAGCGGCCTTGACGAAAAGGCGGCCGGGGCCAGCCAGGAAGCCGCGGACCATAAAAAGGCCATGGACCAGGCCATGGAAAGGATGAACAGCGCCGTTGAGAGCGTAAGATCCTCGGAAAACAGGGAAGCTCCCGCCGCTCCGGACGCGGAGGCCCTGAAGAAGGCGCTGGGCGCTCTGGAGGCAGAGGCGGAGGCTGGTCTGGACGGCGAAGGAAACGCCGTGGTGACTAAAAAGAGCGTTGCCGGCAGGGATGAGATGGAAAAGGCCGTCAACGATTATATTGGCGCCGTAAAGGACTATGCTTCAAAAATGCAGGCCTATGCCGACGGAGAAAAGACGGACAACGAAAAGGCAAAGGCGGACTACAGGGCAGCCCGCGAGGAATATCTGGCGGAAAGAGATAAGTATACGAAGGCCCTTTCGGAGGCCGCTTCCCTGCAGGGCGCATCTTCTGCCCTGGCAGAAGTGACGGAAAGCCTCTCCGGCTTTGATACCCAGAGCGCATCCGGGGCTGCCGCCCAGCTCTCCGGCCTTCTTACAAAGGCAGCGGAACTGAAGGGACAGTCAGACCAGGTGGAAGGCATGCTGGGAAAGATGGACCAGCTGCTTGCTCTTAAACAGGGCCTTCACGCCCTGTCCGATGAAAAGACAGGACTTCCTTACCTGCTGGCAGGCATGGGAGAAATCAGGGACGGCGTGGCCGCTCTGGATGAAGCCGGAAACGTACCTGCCCTGAATGCGGGGGCTTCGGCTGCGGCAGGCGGCCTTGACAGGATCCTTTCGGCCATGGAATCCCGGGACGATCCCGAAACGGAGGAGGACGAGACAGGACTTCTGGAAGGCGCAAGGAGCGTCTATAACGGAGCGGCCACCCTTTCTTCCGCTATGGATCAGATGGATGCAGGGACCAAGTCTCTGACAGAAGGGATCCGTACAGTCAGTAACAGCGTAAAGACCATAAAGGCAGGTTCCGAGGCCCTCAGGGGCGGAGCCCAGGCTCTGGACCAGGGACTGGGACAGCTGCAAAGGGAAGGCACTTCCCAGGTCGCAGCGGGCGCTTCGGACATAAAGGAAGGCGCGAATGAGCTGAATCAGGGAGCCGCCGCACTGGATCAGGGCATCAGCGCTTTAAATGACAAGTCCGGCGAACTGGCGGGCGGCATCAGCTCCCTGAATGAGGGCGCCGCAAAAGTCGACGAAGGCATGGGCGCTCTCTCAGGCGGCATAGGGACTCTGCAGGACGGAGCCCTGAAGCTGGATGAAGGCGCATCCAGCCTGAAGGATGGCACTTCTTCCCTGGCAGAAGGCGCAGGAAAGCTGGACGAGGGAACAAAAAAGCTGGACGACGGCGCCATGGAGCTTCTGGACGGCCTTATGAAGTACAAAGAAGAGGGCATCGAGAAGATCACGGATCTTCTGGGAGAGAGCCTGACAGTGGTCTCCGACAGACTGGAGGCCATCAGAAAGGCAGCCGGTTCCTACACAAGTTACGGCGGCGCCCTGGAAGACGAAAATAATGAAGTCAAATTTATTTTCAGAACAGATTCCATTTCAAAGGATGAGGATTAAGGATCCGGAAAGGACCTGGCTTCAGTAAAATGAGACAAAGCCGGAGGGCAGCGGGAGAGCCGCAGCGCCCTCCGGTTTTTTTGACTGGAAAAGACGAAGGATAAGAGAAACGGGAATAAAGAAAAGCGGCAGGAGCGGGAAAGTAAAGGAGAATAATAAAACGGGAAAGAAAAAGAGGGCGCGCCCCGCGGGGCACGCCCTCCTGTCAGCTGAACCGTATCAGCTTATGATTTTTTCTCAGCTCAGAATGGGCTGGCAGGCTGCTGCAAGAGCATCCTTTTCAGCCTGTGCTTCTGCCAGATCCTTGCCCAGAGTGGTGAAGTAGGTCTTGATCTTGGGCTCTGTGCCGGAAGGACGGACGATAACGGATGCGCCGTCTTCCAGAGTGTAGATCAGAACGTTGGCCTTGGGAAGGCCTGTCTCTTCGGGCTTCGCATAGTCGACCACCTTGACGACGGCCTTGCCTGCGAATTCCTTGGGAGCGTTCTCACGAAGGCCTGCCATGATGCCGTTCATCTTGTCCATGCCGGAGAGGCCGGGGAACTCATAGGAGTCGACCTTGTTCAGGTAGCGGCCGTACTGGGCATAGATCTCTTCCAGTCTCTGCTTGATGGAGGAGCCGATGCTTCTGTAATATGCAGCCATTTCGCAGATCAGCATGGAGCCGATGATGGCGTCCTTGTCACGGACATAAGGGCCTGCCAGGTAGCCGTAGGACTCTTCGAAACCGAAGATGAAGCGGTCGACTTCGCCTGCAGCTTCCAGCTGTGCGATCTGGTCGCCGATCCACTTGAAGCCTGTCAGGACGTGACGCAGCTCGACACCGTAGTGCTCGGCGATCTTGTCAGCCAGAGGTGTGGAAACGATGGACATGACAGCCACAGGGTTCTTGGGCATGGTGCCCTTTTCGATACGGCCTGCGCAGATGTAGTCCAGAAGCAGAGCGCCCATTTCGTTGCCGCTTACCAGCTCGTAGGAGCCGTCGGGACACTTCATGGCGATACCGACACGGTCAGCGTCGGGGTCGGTTGCCAGCATCAGGTCGGCACCGATCTCGATGGCCTTCTCTACGCCGTACTTCATTGCCTCATAGATTTCGGGGTTCGGATAAGGAGCTGTGGTGAAATAGCCGTTGGGATATTCCTGCTCGTAAACGATGGTGATATCGGTGATGCCCATATCGCCCAGGACCTTGGTCACGGGGACTAATCCTGTGCCGTTCAGAGGAGAATAGACCAGCTTGAGGCCGGCGGTCTTGCACAGACCCGGACGGACCTGTCTTGCTTCGATGGCTTCATACAGAGCGTTCTTGCAGGCATCGTCCACATATTTGATGAGACCGCAGTTGACGCCTTCGGCGAAGGACATCTTCTTGACGCCGGTCAGGATATCGGTGGCCTGGATCTCGGCATAAACGATCGCTGCGGCATCGTCCGTCATCTGGCAGCCGTCGGGGCCGTAGGCCTTGAAGCCGTTGTACTTGGCGGGGTTGTGGGATGCGGTGATCATGATACCTGCGTTGCAGTTGTAATAACGGGTCGCAAAGCTCAGTGCGGGAACAGGCATCAGAGCGTCATAAATCCTGACATTGATTCCGTTGCCTGCCAGAACGCCGGCAGCTTCCTTTGCAAAAACGTCACTCTTTAAGCGGCTGTCATAGGAGATGGCTACTGTCTGGTTGCCGCCCTGGGTCTTGACCCAGTTTGCAACACCCTGGGTGGCCTGACGGACGACCCAGATGTTCATGCGGTTGGTACCTGCGCCCAGAGTACCGCGGAGACCTGCAGTACCGAATTTAAGGGCAACGGCAAAACGCTCCTTGATCGCTTCATCGTCGTCTGCAATGGCAAGAAGCTCGGGCTTCAGATCGGGATCTTCGAGATCCGCAGCCAGCCAGCGTTTATAATCATCCTGATACATATTGTCCACCTGCTTTCTTGAAAATTTGTAGATTTATTGAGACATTATGGAAAAATTTCCTAATAACATATTATTGCAACTGGTGTTAGATGTCAATAATAGCCAATTTCTTCTCTTCATGAAAGAATATTAATAGTGGATGCCAGGGAGCGGCGTGAGGCTCTCCCGCATTATTTTATAGTAATTTAATAGCAGAAACTGTAAAATACGGGTAAGATAGAATAAATGGTCCGGGCCCGGACGGGGCCTTTCCAGATACTTTTTAAGGAAGATCCGGAGGGCCCGGAAGCAGGAAAGGCAGGGAGAGGCGGCGAGATGCGAAAAAGCGCGGAGACCGCCCGAAGGAGTTATGACTGGTTACGGAGAAGAGTTTTACAGAAGAAAGAATACAAAGGATCAGACCGGAAATCAGATCGTGGGCTATTACCACGCCTGGTTTTCCCACCATGCCCGTGAGATCGAGAGAAAGCTTGCCGGCATGGACCACAGCGCGGGAGAAAAGCTTTCCTGCGGCGTGGTCCTTTATTCCCATCTGAAGAATTACATTCTGTCCGGCGAGGAAAGACCGGACATCATTGTGGCCTGCGACGACGACGGATGTCTGACAGACTATGCCCTGACCCTGATCAGGGACTATTTCGCCGCCCATCCCGGGGTCAATCTTCTTTACGGAGACGAGGACCGGGTCACCGACGACGGCGAATATATGGAGCCCTGGCTCAAGGCGGACTGGTCTCCCGACACCTTCCTGTCCACCTTCTATTTCGGCAATGTCTTCGCCATCCGCAGCATTGCCCTGTCCGTGATCAATCCCGGCGCCAGAACGGCGGCGGACATAGAGGCCATGGCCTCCATCCGGGCTGACTCCATCGAAGAGCAGATGGCCAGAAAGGACGAGCCCGACGAACCTCTTAAATCCTGGATCTACGGGCAGCTGTGCCTGAAGCTGGCCCAGGCGGACGGAGGCTTCTCCAAAAGGGTCATCCGGGATGGACAGGAAGAGAGCCTTCCCGTGGGCCATATTCCAGAGATCCTCTTCCATGCCTCCCAGAGGCCCCAGCCCTGGGATTCCAACCTGATCAGGGAGTCTCTGACCGGCCGCTACAGCGTCGAGTCGGCCGCTTCCCGTCTGATCAGCATCATTCTGCCCAGCCGGGACAATCCGGAGATGCTATCCCGCTGCGTCAGATCCATAGAAAAGCATACCCGCATTCCCTACGAGCTCATCATCGTGGACAACGGCAGCAGCCCTGCCAACATCCGCAAGGTGCAGGAGCTGGTGGAGGAATTCAACGAGCACGGCAGTGCCCAGTATATTTACGAGGAAATGCCCTTCAACATGTCCGCCTTCTACAACCTGGGCGCCCTGCATGCCAACGGAGAGCTGCTGCTCTTCATGCACGACGACGTGGTGATCCAGAGGCAGGAATGGCTTTCCCATCTGTCCGAAAAGGCCAAGCTTCCCCATGTGGGGGTGGTGGGCGTAAAGCTCCTCTATCCCGCCTCCAACATCATCCAGCACGCCGGCATCTTCAGCGTGGCAGGGACCCCCGTCAGCAAGCTCCAGTACAGGCGCAACGAAGAGACCCAGTACTTCGGCTTCAACAAGGGGATCCGGAACGTCCTGGCGGTCACGGGAGCCTGCCTTATGGTCAGGGCCACGGTCTTCGCCAAGGCCGGAGGCTTCAACGAAAAGGATTTCCCCGCCTGCTATTCCGACGTGGATTTCTGCTACCGGGTCCATGAGATGGGCTACTACAACGTGGTCCGCAACAACATGTATCTCTACTATCAGGAGATTTCCGCTCCGGTGGAAGGGACCAGGGCCCTGCGCGACTCCATGCGGGCAAAGGAACTCCAGTCCCTGCGCAGGCAGCATCCCGCCCTTACGGACCGGGATCCCTACTATAATCCCTATCTGACCCAGGATCCGGGCGAATCCCGCTTCATTCTGGACGCCAGAAATATCAGCTACGGGGAGGACTGAAAGCCCGGCTTTCCCTCCGACCCCATCAATGTGGAGAAAAGATTTGTCTTTTGTCAGCCGAGTGACCGGTCCGGCTGCCCGGGCGGGACGATCAGTCTACCGCGGGGCCCGCACCGGCCTGAATAAACTGAAAAATCTTTCCAGAAAGAAAGCATACCGCTACGAAGAGCCGGCTCCCGGGACCGTTTTCTCCCAGAGGGCCCAGTACGAACGCCTGCACCAGGGAGAATCTCCCTCCGCAGTCTTTTCCGCAGACACGGAAATGCGCAGGGCCACCAGGGTGCCCGCCTTTACGGTCATCATGGCAGTTTCCGATCCCAGGCCCGACCGCTTCGAGGATTCCATGATCTCGGTCCTGTCACAGACCTGGGCGGGGTTCGAGTTCATTGTGGCGGACTGCGGCATGAAGAGCGCCGTGGGAAATGTCCTGACGGATTACGACGACGACAGGATCCGCCATTTCAGGATGCAGGGCATGGCCAGTGTTTCCGACGCCCTGAATTCGGCGGCCCTTCACTCGGTGGGAGACTATATCGTCTTTCTGGACTACGGGGATCTTCTGACCCAGGACGCCCTCTTCGAGACGGCCCTGACCATTATGGCCACCGGGGCGGAGATCCTCTATTCCGACGAGGACTGCTGCGACACCGCCATGAGGAAGTTCTCGTCTCCCTATATCAAGCCTGATTTCAACAAGGACTATCTCTTTGCCAGTCCCTACATCACCCATCTGCTGGTGATCCGCAGGGAGCTTTTCCTGGCCCTGCGCTTCCGTTCCCGTTTTGACGGGGCCAGGGACTACGACCTGATCCTCAGGGCCCCCAAGTCCGGCATCTGCCATATCCCCAGGGTCCTTTACCATGTGCGCAGGCTTCCGGAAAGGAAGTCCTCCGCCGCCGATGCCAGAGCGGCTCTGGAGAACTATTTCAGTGTCCGCGGCCTCAGGGCCAGGGTGGCCCAGGAAGGCAGCAGCGCCTTCCTGCACGTGGACTACCTGCCTGACATCTTTACGGTGCGCAAGGAGATCGGAGTCATCGGAGGAAAGGTCCTGGACAGACACCGCAGGATCATCGGCGGCATGATGGACGAAGAGGGCAGCGTGGCCTTCTGGGGCCTGGACGAACTGGACCAGGGCCGGCAGAGAGAGGCTGTCACCGTCCGCAACGCGGACGCCGTGGACGCCAGGTGCATGCGGATCCGTCCGGAGCTCTACGGCCTTTATCAGGAGGTCTTCGGCACCTCCTACCAGACCCCCATGCGGGGCAGGGCCTACGAGATCCGGGAAAAGAGCCTGCAGTTCTGTGAAAGAGCCAGGGCCAAGGGCTATCTGATCCTCTGGGATCCCGCCATGACGGTCTCTGTCAAGGGCAGAAGGAGCACAGAATAGTTCTCATGGAGAAAGATACAAGAAAAAACAATCAGATCACGGCGGTGATCGTCTGTCATAACGGAGGGAAAAAGGTGCTCCGCACCATAAAGTCCCTGACAGGTCAGACCCTGCCGGTGGACATTCTGGTGGTGGACAACGGATCCTCCGACGGGTCTGCGGACAGGATCCGCAGGCACTTTCCCCGGGTCCTGGTCCTTCCCGTGGAGACCAATACCGGCTACTGCCACGGAGCCAACAGCGGACTCTTTGCGGTGCGTACGGAATACGCCCTTCTGGTGGACCAGGATATCCTCTGCGGCAGAAACATGGCCCGGGCCCTTTACGAATGCGCCCTGGCCCATCCGGACTGCTACGCTGTCCAGGCCAGGATCATGTCGGAAAAGGAGCCCGGCAGAGTCCTTACCTGCGGCAGACAGTACAGCGCCTTCGGTAGAGCCTACGACTTAAGGAGCAGAGGAACAAAGCATGTTTTCGCCCCTGTGGGGGCGGCCCTTTATTCCATGAAGGCCCTGGAGGAGATCGGCCTTTTCGACGAGCGCCATTACAGAGGTCTTCATGAAGTGGACCTGGGCTACCGGGCCCTGCTTCTTTCGGGAAGGAGCGCCGTTTTTGAGGAAAGGGCCGTGGGCCGTCTGCAGGACACGGAGGCGGATCCCTCTTCGGAGGGCTATGCCAGGACCCTGGATGCGGGCAACAATCTCTATCTTTTATACAAGAACATGCCCAGGGGACAGCAGATCCTCAACGCCCCCTTCCTGGGAGCGGCAAAGCTCTGGGAGGAATTTTCCCGGGAGGGAAAGGACTTCCGGGAGGAGATCCGAAGAGGCAGGGACAGGGGACGCTATCTGATCGCCAGATCCCTGGAATCCGATCTTATGCGGAGCGAAGGAGCCTCCGTATCCAGGGGCACCCTGGAGGAGGAGACCGGCCTGGAAGCTTCCGACCAGAAGTTTGCGGATATCTATCCACTGTATCTGGGAGGCAGGATCTATTTCTCCCCGGACCTTTACGGAAACGCCGTCAGGGTCCAGAAAAGGCTTATGGAAGCCTGCCCCGGAGCCCTGAAGGAGGCTCTGGAGAAGAAAGACGGAGAAAAAGTCTGACCAAACCTTTAATTTTCTGACACATGGGCGCAGGTGGAGGAAAGGCTCTGATTAAAGGGCGGAATTAACAATCCCGGACCATGACAAAGAGGCCGGAGGGAGTAAAATGCTCCGATAAAGCCTTTCCGGGGAAGGCTTCCGGGACTCTCCGGAGACAAATCTGAACCGGCGTTCGATTGTAAATGAAAAATGTTAATGCTATTATGTGGTAGAATCCAGGAATATAGGAAAGCACTGTACAATGCGGTGCGGACTGTAAATAAATAACAGGAAGTGGACATGAGCGGAACCGTATCTGCAATGAATCTGGAAAATCGAATTCCGGCGGTGGATTTAAGCAACCCCGATGAACTGATCCGTGCCAACGGGGCAGCCGAGGCGGCTCAGGCGGACAGACTGAAATCGGAAGTGACGGATTACGCCGGGATGGTGGCCCAGCTGGAGGAACTGTGCCAGAGGAACAGCGAACTGGTGCAGAAGCTCCATTTCATGAACCTGAGCACTACGGAAAATATCCGCGGCATGCTTTCGGAGAACAGCACGCTCATTTCCGAAAAGCTGGAGGCCCTGCAGGACTTCGACACCCGGGGGCTGGAGGAGCGCCTGACGTCTTCCTTCGAAGACGCGGTGGCAAAGTCGGACGAAAAGCTCACGGGAGAAATGGAAAAGTCCCGTGAAAAGTTCGAAAAGCTGTCCCAGCGGTCCGACGAGTTCGGCCACAGGGAAAGCGTCCGGGTCTACCGGAACGTGCAGGCTTCCATGGTACAGGAACTGGCAAAGCAGACCGAGGAGCTCTCCGGGGCCATCGGCCGGCTGGAAGAAGCCCAGGTCCGGTTCATGGAAGAGAATAAGCCCGACGAAAAGCAGAAATTCTTTACCAGAGTGACCTTCGGCCTGGCCCTGGGTCTTCTGGTCCTGCAGATCCTGGAAGGCGCCGGCCTGATCCTGTATATGATGAATTACATTCATTTCTGATCGGCCCGGCAGAAGGCTCCGCAGGATGTGCGGGGCAGCAGGAGAGCCCTATGGCAAGAGTACACTGGAAGCCGGCAAATATGCTGTATCCGGCACCGCCGGTCATGATCAGCTGCATGGACGAAGAAGGCCGTGCCAATATCATGACAGCGGCCTGGGCCGGGACCCTCTGCTCGGATCCTGTCATGGTCTCCGTGGCCATCCGCCCGGAGCGCTATTCCCATGACATCATCCAGCGGACCGGCGAATTTGTCATCAGCCTTACAACGAGAAAGCTTGCTTTCGCTGCCGATTTCTGCGGTGTCAGAAGCGGCAGGGATATCGATAAATTTGAATATCTCCATCTGACAAAGGAGCCCTCCCGCCTGGTGAAGCCGCCGGGCATAGGAGAGAGCCCGGTCCTTCTGGAGTGCAGGGTCAGGGAAATAAAGCACCTGGGCCTCCACGATCTTTTCATAGCGGACGTGGTGAGCGTGGGCGTGGACGATGCCTACCTGGACGAAAAGGGAAGACTTGCGCTGGAGAAGGCAGACCTCATTGCCTATTCCCACGGGGAATACTACGCACTGGGGGACATGCTGGGGAAGTTCGGCTTCTCCGTACGAAAAGACGCGCCGAAAAAAAACGCGTGCAGAAAATCTGTGAAAAAGCCGGTTTCCGATGCCAGAGGCGGCAGAAGGAAACTGTGAGAGGATATTATGGCACATTACATGATCAAAGGCGGCACTTCACTGGTCGGCGAAGTAGAGATTGCCGGAGCAAAGAATGCGGCACTGCCTATCATTGCAGCTTCCGTGATGACCAATGAGACCGTCATCATCGACAACGTACCGGATGTCAGCGATATCAGGGCACTGCTGGACGCGATCCGCAGCATAGGCGCCTATGTGGAAAAGATCAACCGGCATTCCTTCAAGATCAACGGCTCTGCCATCAACCGGCATACAGCCGTCGACAATGAGTATGTCCGCAAGATCCGCGGCTCCTACTACCTGATCGGAGCACTCCTGGGCAAGTATAAGCTTGCCACGGTCGCTCTTCCGGGCGGATGCGACATCGGCCTTCGTCCCATCGACCAGCACCTCAAGGGCTTCAGGGCCCTGGGGGCGGACGTCCGTTTCGTTCCTCCGGGAATGGCCAGAGCGGAAGCAGAAAGGCTTACCGGCTCCCACATTTACATGGACGTGGTCTCCGTGGGCGCCACCTGCAACATCATGCTGGCAGCCTCCATGGCGGAGGGCCTGACCATCATCGAAAACGCGGCCAAGGAGCCCCATGTGGTAGACCTGGCCAACTTCCTCAACTCCATGGGCGCCAGGATCAAGGGCGCCGGCACCGACGTCATCAGGATCAACGGCGTGGAGAGGCTCCACGGCACGGAATATTCCATTATTCCCGACCAGATCGAAGCCGGTACCTTTATGATGGCCGCTGCCGCCACCAGGGGCGACGTGACCATCCGCAACGTCATCCCCAAGCATCTGGAATCCATTTCCGCAAAGCTTCTGGAAGTGGGATGCCAGATCTCCGAAGAGGACGACGCCGTCAGGGTCGCGGCCACAAAGCGCCTTGGCAGGACCACTGTCAAGACCCTTCCCTACCCGGGCTTCCCCACCGATATGCAGCCCCAGATGACCGTGCTGCTGGGTCTTTCCAACGGTACCTCCATCGTGACGGAGAGCATCTTCGAGAGCCGTTTCAAATACACGGACGAGCTGACCAAGATGGGAGCCCAGATCCGTGTGGAAGGCAATACGGCCATTATCGAAGGCGTGGAGGGCTATTCCGCGGCCTATGTCAAGGCCCCCGATCTTCGGGCCGGCGCGGCTCTTGTGATCGCTGCCATGGCAGCCGAGGGATTCTCCGAGATCTCCGATATCCACTACATCGAAAGAGGATACGAGGACTTTACGGAGAAGCTCAAGAAGCTGGGCGCTCTGATCGACCGCGTGGAAACGGAGAACGACAAAAGAAATTTTAAATTTCGGGTCAGCTGACCGGTGAAAGGCTGGCCCGCAGCCATAGGATCTATGTGATGCCCCATACAGAGGAAGCTCTGTATGGGGCTTAGTGGGTTTTCGGAGAAGTTGAAAGAAGCAGAAAAGAGGATTTTTTATGCGGATTATTGAGACCAGGAGCGCGGAGGAGACCCTGCGCTGCGCGGAGGAAATCGCGGAAAACGCCCGGCCCGGGCAGGTCTATGCCCTGATCGGGGACCTGGGAGCGGGAAAGACGGTCTTTGCCCAGGGCTTTGCCAGGGGCCTTGGAGTGGACGACTATGTGAACAGCCCCACCTTCACCATCCTGCAGATCTACGAGGACGGCAGGATCCCCTTCTATCATTTCGACGTATACAGGATCGAAGAGCCGGAGGAGATGGAAGAGGTGGGCTTCGACGACTATATCTGCGGCGACGGCGTATGCCTCATTGAGTGGGCCGGAAGGATCCGGGAGCTCATGCCGGATGACACGATTGTCGTCACTATTGAAAAGGACCTGAACAGGGGCCCGGATTACAGGAGGATCACTATCGATGAAAATACTTGCTATTGAAGCCTCCGGCCCCGTGGCCGGCTGCGCCGTACTGGAGGACGGCATCCTGCAGGCGGAATACAGCGTGCAGTATAAGAAAAAGCATTCCCAGAGCCTGGTGCCCATGATGGAGGAGGTCAGAAAGATCCTGGACCTGGACCTTCATACCGTGGACGCCATAGCCCTTTCCGGAGGGCCCGGCTCCTTTACGGGCCTGAGGATCGGAGCGGCCACCGCCAAGGGCGTGGGCCTTGCCCTGGACAGGCCCCTGATTGGGGTCCCTACCGTAGACTCCCTGGCCTACAACCTCTTCGGCACGGAGGCCCTGGTCTGCCCCATCATGGACGCCAGAAGGTCCCAGGTCTATACCGGGATCTATGACCTGAAGGAGGGCTTTAGGGTGGTCCGCAGCCAGTGCGTGGTCCCCCTTTCCGAGATCGCACAGGACCTGAACCAGAGGGGAAGAAAGGTCATTTTCCTGGGGGACGGAGTGCCGGTGTATGAGAAGGCCCTGGAGGATCTGATGCTTGTCCCCTACAGCCTGGCCCCCGCCCATCTCTCCCGCCAGAGAGCCGCCGCCGTGGCCGCCCTTGCCATGCAGCTTTACAGGGAAAAGGGAGAAGCCGTTTTTGTGAACGCGGACGATTTCCGGCCCGAGTACCTGAGACAGACCCAGGCGGAGCAGGAAAGAGGCGAAAAAAGGAACTATTCCCTGGTAGGGGAAGGAGAAAAGAAGTGACAGGAGAGGGCCGTCCTGCCGAAGGCGCGGTCCGGATCCGGGAAATGACCCTTTCCGATCTGCCCGGCGTCCTGGAGGTGGAAAAGGCCTGCTTTTCAGAGCCCTGGTCCGAGAAGGTCTACCGGGCCACCCTGCTTTTAGACTATACCTCCTACTATGTGGCGGAGATCACGGAGGAGGGCCTTTCTCCCCTTTTCGAAGAGGCCGGTCTTTCCGGCAGCAGGATCGTGGGGACCATAGGACTTAAAAACATAGCGGGAGAGGGGGAAGTCACAAACGTGGCCGTTCTGCCCTCCTGGCGGGGCCTTGGCATCGCCGGGCGCCTGATGGAAAGGCTCCTTTCAGAGGCCGGGGAAGCCGGCGTCGATACCTTTACCCTGGAGGTAAGGGCCGGAAACGTACCCGCCATCCGCCTGTACGAATCCTTCGGCTTTCTGCCGGAGGGAAGACGCAGGGATTTTTACGAAAAACCCAGGGAGGACGCCCTGATCTACTGGAAGCGCCCTTGACAGGAAGGAAAATGAATGATTGACGTTTGCCTTTTGGGGACGGGCGGCATGATGCCCCTGCCCTACCGATATCTGACCTCGCTGATGGTGCGCTACAACGGAAAGAGCATCCTTGTGGACTGCGGCGAGGGGACCCAGGTGGCCCTGAGGAAAAAGGGCTGGAGCCCCAATCCCATAGAGATGATCCTCTTTACCCACTACCACGCGGACCACATCAGCGGCCTGCCCGGCATGCTGCTGACCATGGGCAACGCGGACAGGCGGGACCCCCTTTACCTGGCAGGGCCCAGGGGCCTTGAGAGGGTGGTGAACGCCCTCCGGGTCATCGCTCCCGAGCTTCCCTTCGAGCTCCGCTTTCAGGAGCTGACGGAGGCGGAGGAGACCATAGAGCTGCCCGGTGAAAAGGACTTTGCCATCCGGGCCTATAAGGTCAGTCACAACGTGACCTGCTACTGCTACAGCATGGAGCTTTCAAGGGCCGGCAGGTTCGATGCCGAAAAGGCCAGGGCCCTGGAGATCCCCCTGCCCATGTGGGGCCGCCTGCAGAAGGGGGAGATCATAGAGCATGAGGGAAGGACCCTGACCCCGGACATGGTGCTGGGGCCTGAAAGAAAGGGCCTGAAGCTGACCTACTGCACGGATACCAGGCCCTGCGCGAATATCGTAAAGGCGGCACAGGGAGCGGACCTTTTTATCTGCGAAGGCATGTACGGAGAAGAGGACAAGATCGCCAAGGCCAGGGAGCACAAGCACATGACCTTCTGCGAAGCCGGAAAGCTGGCCAGAAAGGCCGGGGCCAGGGAGCTGTGGCTGACCCATTTCAGCCCTTCCCTGAATCATCCGGAAGACTGTATGGAAGGCGTCCGGAAGATCTTCCCCGGAGCCCAGCCCGGAAAGGACGGGAAGAGCCTGGAACTCAATTTTGAAGACTGATAAGGTGATATATATGTCAGACAAAGTAACGATTTTAGCTATAGAATCCAGCTGCGACGAGACCGCCGCGGCGGTGGTGGTGAACGGAAGAGAGGTCCTTTCCAACATCATCTCTTCCCAGATCGACATCCATACCCTCTACGGGGGCGTGGTGCCGGAGATCGCCTCCAGAAAGCACACGGAGCGGATCAATCAGGTGGTAAAGGAGGCTCTTTCCGCCGCCGGAAAGACCCTTTCCGACATGGACGCCATCGCGGTCACCTACGGGCCGGGCCTGGTGGGGCCTCTTCTGATCGGCGTATCCGCAGCCAAGGGCCTTGCCTTTGCCACAGGCATCCCCCTGATCGGGGTACATCACATCGAGGGCCATATCAGCGCCAACTATATCGCCGCAAAGGACCTGGAGCCTCCCTTCGTATGCCTTGTGGTCTCGGGAGGCCACACCCACCTGGTCCTGGTCAATGACTACGGGTCCTATGAGATCCTGGGCAGGACCCACGACGACGCGGCGGGAGAAGCCTTTGACAAGGTGGCCAGAGAGATCGGCCTGGGCTACCCCGGAGGTCCCAAGATCGATAAAGTGTCTAAGGAGGGAAATCCCGATGCCATTCACTTCCCCAGGGGAAAGGTGGACGGGTCCCGCTACGATTTCTCCTTCAGCGGCATGAAATCCGCTGTTCTGAACTATCTCAACACGGCCAGGATGAAGGGAGAGGAGATCTCCGTTCCCGACGTTGCGGCCTCCTTCCAGGCGGCCGTGGTGGACGTCCTGGTCTCCCACGCCATGTGGGCCATAGACGAATACCATCTGGACAAATTTGCCCTGGCAGGGGGCGTGGCTTCCAACTCGGCCCTCCGCCTGGCCATGGAAGAGGCCTGCAGGAAGCAGGGCACCAGGTTCTACTGCCCGCCGCCCATCCTCTGCACCGACAACGCAGCCATGATCGGCGCCGCGGCCTACTACGACTAT
>CAMOGQ010000055.1 GCA_946614165.1 uncultured Lachnospiraceae bacterium | reverse complement strand
AATGTGGCCGCCTAAATACCTATGCGGACGGTCATTCCATCCGTACAGGTGGAAATTTTTGCGTTTTTGTCTGATAACAGAGCCCAGGACAAGCTTATTAAAATATTGGCACTATAACACCGGGAGGGATGTCCGATTATTGGACACTCTCCCGGTGTTACATATATTCACTTCTTTATATCGGTTCTTTTTCTTCTTTCTTTCAGCTATTTTGTCTGTTTCAGAGCTTCCTGTCAGAAAAGCCATCCCCTGAGCTTTAAGAGGGCCAGGGCCAGGCACCAGGCGGCGGCCAGAACGACAGGGATCACAAGGGGGATGGATCTGAGGCCCCAGATGGCGAAGCCGTACCAGTCGTTGGTCTTTTCTCCGTCGCTCAGTCCGTTTTTCAGAAGGTTGCCCGCGTAGGCCAGGGCATAGAAAAGGGCGGGAAGGACGGAAAGAAAGGTGTCTTTCAGGGAAAAGGGGGAAAGCAGGGGGCTTGCGGCAAAGGTAAGGATGGCCAGAAGCGGCCCTATGGCATGGAGAAAGAGCTGCTCCCCGGCAAAGAGGAGGCCGTAGCCCATCCTGGGGCCCAGAAAGACCAGGACCACGAGAAAGGTCAGGGCCACGGAAACGGCAGAGGAATATTTCAGGAGGGAAAGAACTGCCGGCACGGGGCCGCTGCCTCCCTTAAGGCGGATCCAAAGGACCAGGAGGATGGAAACGCCCCCCGCGAACAGGTTGGACAGGGTGGTGTAATACTTGAGAGAGGAGAGGCCTCTTCTGGAGAGGATCTTTCCCCCTCCCTTCCGGAACATATGGATCCAGCTGCCTATGGTGGCGGCGGCCGTCAGGATTTCTGCCAGAATGTACATGATGATCTCCTTTGCATCGGGCAGCGGAAGATACCGTCCTTTTTCCATTGTAGCAGATTTGGAGGGGCAGGACAGCTTTCATAAAAGGACAGCTTTTCCGATCTGGGGGAAGGCTTTCCTGTTTTCTGTTTCAGAAAATACCCCTGCGGCACCCCCGGGGCACCGCTTTTAAACCAGCGGTTGGATGAAGGGCGGCGGCGGAAATGCTAAGGTATGAAAGGAAAGAATTCGCTTCGGCAGAAAGGGAGGAAAATGGACAGGGACTATATGATCCGGAGAAAAAGTGACGGCTTCTGCTACTGCGCCAGATGCGGGAAAAGGCAGCTGGACCTCTACAACATGAAAAAGCATGCGGCCTTCTGCGGCTTCGGAGACGGAAAGGTCTTAGTTCTGGAGGAGGAGAGGTCTCTGGGCTACCGGCTGGAAGCGGAAGAAGGCGCCCTTCTTCTGAGAGTCTGCCGGCCCACCCTGAAGACCCTCCGGGGCTTTACCGACCGCTTCCGGGGCATCGAATGGACGCCCCTTTTTGAAGTCCGCTTTCCCGCAGGGCAGCGCACCTGCCAGGTGGTCGGAGACGGGGACGGCTTTGACTTAAGGGCCCTGCTGTCAGGGATCGGGGAGGGAAAAGTCCTTCCCATCCACCGGGAAAGAGACGCGGACCTGATCCGCAGGGTCTTCCCCGGGGTGGTGGACGTCTATTCGCCCCTCATGTTCGCCCATATTTACCGGGGCCGGGGCTTCCGGGAGAAAAAGGTCCTGAGCGAGAGGGCAGAGAAGTGCCTTTTTGAAAAACTCCCGGCGGAGGCGGCGGGGCAGGTCCCCCATGGGGAAGGGCCCCTTCCTCTCTATGCCGGGATCTACCGCTACCGGAAAGAGACCTGTGTCCTCCGGATCATCGTTCCCTGGCAGGGAGAGCCCCTGGTCTTTTACTTTACCGCGGGCGGAGCAGCCTGCAGCAGGCAGGTGTCTCTGAAGAAGGTCCTGGACAGGGACTACTTCCTGGCGGGAAAGGCCGAGGCGGCCCTCAGGCGCTTTGACAGGGAGTGCCCGGAATATCTGCTGGGCCCCTTTATGGAGCACTCTTCCAACGTGCTGGTCCCCCTTCTTTCCCCCTCTTACCATACGGGCATGGAACTGGCCGCCAAGGCCGGCGCCGCGGGCATCGCCCAGAGCGTGGACCATCTCTCTCTCATGCAGGGGGACCCGGACCGGGTCACCAACCTGAAAAAGGCCTTCGGACTGCCGGTGGCCGTCCTCAGGGCCGTCAGCAGGGACCAGGCCTGCGACGCCCTTCTCGGAAGACTGAAGGAGATCTATGCCTGCAACCCGGCATTCCTCAGCTTTCCGGCCTATACCCCCTCCATGACCGAGTTCTTCATGCGGACGGACCTTACCCGGAAGGAAGGAGCAGGGGATCTCTTCGGCGTCCGGAACCTGACGGACAGACAGATCCTGCAGATCCTCCGCTACCTGGAACGGCACCCGGATGACGGGCCGGACTACCTGGATTACCTCAGGGCCTGCGTCCGGCTGGGGGAGCGTCCCTACGGCCTTACCCCGGCGATCCCTGTCCGGGAAGCCTTTGAACTGACGGAAGCCCGGCTGACCTGTGCCTGCGACGTTTCCGTCAGAGAGGCCTTCCTGGAGGCTGTGGGGAGCGCGGACTACAGGGCCCTGGCCACCGGCCTTACCCGGGAGGACCGGGAGCTTTTTGAGGAGGAGCCCTTTGTGGTGACCGTTCCGGAAACAGTGGGCGATCTTGACAGGGAGGGCCGGGACATGCACAACTGCGTCAGGACCTATATCCCCGGTGTGGCAGAAAAAAAGACCAGGATCTGTTTCCTCCGCAGGAAAGCGGAGCCCGGGAAAAGCTTTGTGACCCTGGAGGTCTCCCCGGACGGAAAGCTGATCCAGGCCAAGGCCTTTGCCAACAGAAAGCCCGGCCCCGAGGCCAGGCAGTTCCTCCGCAGATGGTGCCGGGAAAAGAAGATCCGGATCAGTACCTGCGACCTGCGCTGATCCCATGCGGGGAGGCGTCATATGTTCTTTTATCCCTCCGCCTCTTCCTGCTAAAATATAGCCCAGGGACCGCCCCGGCCGGCAGCAGGCGGCGGCAGAAAGGACAGACGCTATGGAAAAGCAGGAGACCATCCTACATATATCGGACGATTTCGACATGGACCGCATTGCGGAAAGCGGACAGTGCTTCCGCTGGGAAAAGACGGATCCGGACACCTACCGGATCATCGCGGGCAGGGCCTGCCTCTATATGAAGGCCCTGGGAGAGGACCGCTACGCCCCGGACTGCGGCAGGGAGATCTTTGAAAGCTTCTGGCAGGACTACTTTGACCTGGGGGAAAACTACGGAAAGGTCCGCTCCATGATCGATCCGGAAAAGGATCCCTTCCTCTTTCGGGCGGCGGAGGCGGAGAAGGGCATCCGGATCCTGCGCCAGGACCCCTGGGAGATGCTGATCACCTTTATCATTTCCCAGAACCGCAGCATTCCCGCCATCCGCAGGTCCGTGGAGCTTCTTGCAAAAAGCTGCGGGGAGAAGATGACGGATCAAAGGGGCAGGAGCTACTTCGCCTTTCCGGACCCGGAGGCGGTGGCCTCTTTGCCGGAAGGGGAGCTGAAGGCCTGCAGGCTGGGCTACCGCTGCAGGTACGTAAAGGCGGCGGCAGAAGCGGTCCTGAAGGGAGAGGTCGATCTTCCCACCCTTGCAGGCGAGGACGAAAAGCGTACCCTGGAAGTCCTGACGGGGATCCTGGGGGTGGGGGTCAAGGTGGCCAGCTGCGTATCCCTTTTCGGCCTCCACCATACGGACGCCTTCCCTGTGGACGTATGGATGAAGAGGATCCTGGAAGACCATTATCCGGAAGGATATCCCTTTGAAAGGTACTCTCCCTGGAACGGGGTCTTCCAGCAGTACATGTTCGCCTTTTACAGACACCTGGACAGGAAGAAGAGGGGACAGACATAAAAAACCGGAGCCTCCCCCTTCCGGGGGAAGCTCCGGCAGGCAGGGGCCCTGCCTTATTCGTCTGTTTCCGACCAGCGCTTTTTGCGGGGCGCGGTCTTTTTCGGGTCAAAGACAGTCCCGGGAGCCGGCAGGGGGATCCGCTTTAAGCGGCTGATCCTGCGCTGCTCCTTTTTGGAAAGCTTTCTGAATTCTCTTTCTGCGGCTTTTCTGATTCTGCTCATGGTTTATCCTCCTCTGTCCTTCTTTATATCATGCAGCGGGAGGAAGAAAAGGTCACTCAACCACGGGTTGAAAAAGGAAAGAGCGGACGGCGCAGGGAGGAATATTTCCGCCTTCGGGGGAAAGGAAAAAAGAAATGACGGAACTTACTTTAAATAATTCAGGAGAAGATACAGGGAGAGCACCGGAAAACAGGGTGCTCCTGTTTTTGGTATCTTCCGGAAGGCTTCCCGGCTCCGCACCGGGAGAAATAAGGAGAAAAGAAAGGAACAGATCTTTCGGGAGAGGCCCTGGGCCCTCCGGGGCACTGACCGTCTGATGAAGCCCCCTGCCCGGAAACTGTTCCCGAACGAGAGACATTAAGGAAACGGATTTTCGGACAGGGAGGATAAAAATGTTCAGAAGCCCTACTTACGGAAAAATGGGGATCAGCCAGATCCCTGACAGAATACTGGCTTTTTACACAGGCCACAAAAAGTACGACGCCCCCGTCAGCATCATCATCGGCACCGACTCCCAGAACTTCGACCAGACAAAGATGGTCTCTGTGGTGGCGGTGGTCTGCGAGGGCCACGGAGGGATCTTTTTCTACGAGGTCACAAGGCAGCCTCTGATCAAAGACGTCAGGACCAAGCTGCACATAGAGACCAACGACAGCCTGCGCATCGCAGAGGCCCTGGTGGAGATCCTGGAGGGGGACAGAAAATACGAGGAGATGTTCCTGAACTGTCCCATCATCATCCATGTGGACGCCGGAAACTCCGTCAGGGGAAAGACCAGGGCCCTGATCCCCGAGCTGGTGGGATGGATCAGAGCCTGCGGCTATGACTGCAGGACAAAGCCCGAGAGCTTTGTGGCCAGCACCATAGCGGACAGAATCAGCAAGTAAGGAAAGGAGGGAAGTGCCATGAAGGTACTGGTCATACCGGACGTACACTTAAAGCCCAGGCTCTTTGTCAGAGGAGCGGACCTGCTTGAAAGGGGAGAGGCCGAAAGGGCCGTCTGCCTTATGGACATCGCGGACGACTGGGACTGCATGTTCAACCTGGATCTTTACATCAGGACCTACGACAGGGCCATCGAGTTTGCCCGCGCCTTCCCGGACACCCTCTGGTGCTGGGGGAACCATGACGTCTGCTACCTCTGGAACATGAGGGAGTCGGGCTATTCCGGCTTTGCGGCGGGAATGGTCTGCCGCAGGCTGATGGAACTGAAGGAGGCTCTGCCGGATCCGGACAGGATCGCCTTCGTGCACAGAATGGACCGGGTCCTCTTTTCCCACGCCGGTCTTTCGGAGGCCTTTGTGAGGACTTATGCAGGGGATCTGCCGCCGGAAGATACGGACGCGGTGATCGGGAGGATCAATTCCCTGACATGGACAGAGCTCTGGCAGGACATCTCCCCCATCTGGTACAGGCACCGGGAAATGGGGGGCAGCCTTTACAGAGAAGAAGACCTGCTTCAGGTGACGGGGCATACCCCTGTTAAAAAGGTCCGGAGAAGGGGAAATCTGATCGAGTGCGACGTCTTTTCCACCCATCCGGGCGGCAGGCCCATAGGCAGCAGGCAGTTCCTGATCCTGGACACCCAGACCTGGGAATGGAAGAGTATACCCTGAAGGAAGAAGAATGCATGACCGTCTGAGGAAAGCCTTTCAGAGAGGCCCTCAGGCGGTTTTTTCCTGGGGAAAAGACCAGACCCTGTTGTATAATGGAGAAGGCGGGGCGGAAAGGCGGTCCGGAAATGGCGCCGAAGCAGTATACGCCGTCCCGGAAAAGAAAGAGGTCTTTATGGATGAAAGAGAGGAGCTTCGAAGAGAGCTGATCAGGACCATCGTCCGCATGGGCTATCCCGCCTCCTTCGGGGAAGCCATCGCGGACAACTTAAGAACGGAAAAGACCATGCGGCGGATGCTGGGCTATCTTGCCCAGGCAGGGCCGAGAAGCGCCGAAGAGATCGCCGACGAGATGCTTGCCATTATGGAAGATCGGCAGCGGTGGATCCGGAAAAAAGAGGCGGAGTATTACAACAGCCGGTACAACGAGCTGCTTTACTACGGACTGGGACAAGAGGACGAGTGAGAGGCAAAGAAAAATGGACAGGCAGCAGGTCTTTGATCATGTAAAAGAGAAATACGGGGCGGATCCGGAATATCTCTGGAGGCGCTTTCCGGACTACGCCGTTTTCCGCCATAAGGACAACGGGAAGTGGTTCGGTCTGATTATGAAGGTGCCCCGGGAAAGGCTGGGCCTTTCCGGAGAGGGATGGGCCGACATCCTGAACGTGAAGATGGACGACCCGGTCTACGCGGACGTGCTGACAAGGCAGGAGGGGATCTTCAGGGGCTATCATATAAGCCGGGGAAACTGGATCTCCCTTCTTCTGGACGGGGCTGCAGCTGAGGACCAGATCCGGGACCTGATCGCCCTGAGCTTTTCGGCCACTGCTTCCCGGGAGACCAGACAGAAGACCAGACCCCCAAAGGAATGGATCGTTCCCGCAAACCCCGCCTTTTACGACATTGTCCATGCCTTCGACCATACGGACCTGATCGACTGGAAGCAGGGAAAGGGGATCCGGACGGGAGATACCGTATATCTGTATGTGGGAGCCCCTGTTTCCGCCGTCCTTTTCAGGTGCCTGGTGACAGAGACGGATCTTCCCTGCAGCTTCGAAAGCGAACATGTAAGGATCGACAGCCTGATGAAGATTCGCCTGGAAAGGCGCTACGGGGAAGAGGAATTTCCTTTCCGGGTCCTGAAGGAAGCGTACGGGGTCCGGGCCGTCCGGGGGCCCAGGGGGATCCCCGAGGCGCTCAGCAGGGCGCTGAAGGCATAGGGAAGGAGGAACAGGCAGTGTGTACCAGATACTGGGTGGACGAATCCCCCGAGCTTCGTCCCATTGTGGAGGAGATGAGAAGGTCTCCCCTGAGCGCCAGGTTCAGGGAAAGGACAGGAAGGACCCTGTCCTTCGGAGAAGTGCGGCCTTCAGACCTTGCGGCGGCCGCGGCTTCCGATAGGAAGGGGCAGAGGGCCTTCTTTCCCATGAAATGGGGCTTTTCCGGAAAGAGCCTTCTGCTCAACGCCAGAGCGGAGACCGCCGCCTTAAAGCCCACCTTCCGGGAGTGCTTTGAGAGAAGGCGCTGCGCCCTCCCCGCCTCCTGGTATTTTGAATGGGAGCATACAAGGGACGAAAAGGGAAGGATGAGGACCGGGCAGAGATATCGGATCCGGCCCCAGGGGCAGGAGGTGACCTGGCTCTGCGGCCTCTACCGGATCGAGGAAGGCCTTCCGGTCTTCGTGGTCCTGACAAGGGAGAGCGGAGAGGAGATCTCCTTTATCCACGACCGCATGCCCCTGATCCTGCCGGGAGAGCTTGTGGGCGACTGGATCCGTCCGGACGCCGATCCGTCCTCCCTTCTGGAAAGGGCTCTGACGGATATGATCTTTGAGAAAGGCTGAAGAAAAGGAGGAAGGAGATATGATCACAGAGGAGATCAGAGAAAGACTTTTCGCCCTGCAGGACCTTTCCTACAGGGATTTTCAGAAGAGCCTGATCCCGGGCATTTCCGAAGATGCCATGATCGGGGTCAGGACCCCGGACCTGAAAAAACTGGCAAAGGAATATGCGGGAAGGGAAGAAACGGAAGACTTTCTCCGGGATACTCCCCACAGATATTTCGACGAGAACCAGCTCCACGCCTTTATCATCTCCGGGGAAAAGGACTTTGAGACCTGCATCCGGAGGGTGGAGGAATTCCTTCCCCTGGTGGACAACTGGGCCACCTGCGACCAGCTCTCCCCCAAGGTCTTTAAAAAGCACAGAAAAGACCTCCTGCCCCATGCCCTGAACTGGATGGAAGGAGGCCATACCTATACGGTCCGCTTCGGCATCGGCATGCTGATGCAGCACTTCCTGGAGGAAGACTTTGACACAGCCCTGGCAGAGAGAGTGGCATATCTCCGGTCGGAGGAATACTATGTCAACATGATGCGGGCCTGGTATTTTGCCACAGCTCTCGCAAAGCAGTACGAGGCAATCCTTCCCTTTATGGAAAAGAGGGCGCTGGATCCCTGGACCCATAACAGGGCCATTCAGAAGGCCTGCGAAAGCTTCCGGGTGAGCGGGGAAAGGAAGGAGTATCTGAAGACGCTGAAGATCCCGGGAGAAAAAAAAAGGGGCGGAAAAAAGAGGGCAGAGAAAGGCGGGTAAGATCGGAAGAAAAAACTCCCTTTCCGGGAGGCATCTCCTGCGCATCCTGAAAAAAGGACAAAAAATAAGGGGTATCCGACTTTCTCGTCATCGGATACCCCTATCTGGAAATAATCTGCAGTTTCATTAACGTGACCTCCTTGTTTGTGATTTCAGATGGTCTGCAGGTTCTTCATTTAGGATGAAAGCTGATCAGCTTTTAATTCTGCATCTCTCTTCTGTTAAGCCTATTATAGCAAGGTTCTGAAAACTGTCAACGTAGAAATTAAATTATCTGAAAATTGAGAATTTTATAGACAATTGTGTGAGAGATGAGGCGCGAAAGGGCCTTGAAAAGATGCGATTTGTTTTGCAGGATAGGAGAGAGAGGGATATAATCGTATGCATGCGGGCGCGCCCGAAGAAGAAAGCCGGCGCGTCTGCCTGCTGACAGTTCCGGACAGACATAATAAAACCGAAGAAAGGTCAGGCGGCGGGGCAACAGACTGGCAGCCCCGTCCGAAGTAAAACCGTGAAAAAGGAAAAGATCAGAGAACAACTGAATAAGGCAGGCTCTGTCGTGAGAGCCCACTGGATCCGGTGCGTTCTTATTTTAGCCGGACTTCTGTTTCTGTATGTGGGAGGAACTTACACAGAGACCAGGATCACCCTGATCTCCGGACAGAAAATACAGATGGAGAACCCTCCGGAGAAGACCCTGAAGCATCATGAAGGGTTTTCTCAGATCTCGGAAGGAGAACTGACGGCCCTGGAAGCGGGTACGGACCGGTTCGTGGCCCTGTCTCCCGGACATACGGATTATTACATGCTGGAGGTCCTGGATACCTTCCGTCCGGAAAAGACCCGGATCGAGGGGGAGATCGGAGATACCGCCGTCCTGGAAAAATACAGCAATCTGGAGAATACCTTTGAAAGCAGGAACCCCTCCGTCGTGTCGGTGGAAGAAGACGGCACCCTGCACATGCTGAACGCGGGGGGCTCTGTGGTGGTGCAGACCATAGGCGGCTTTCAGAAGGTCTATTATGCCGTCATCGTGGGAGAACCCCGTCTGGTCATCTCTCCGGAGGTGATCTATACAGGGGAGACGGCCGTGGTCTCCCTGGAGGGATACGAGGGGCCGGATACAGACGCCGGCTATTCTGCCTCCGCGGACTGCGTCAGCGTCCGGGAGGGGCACCTGCCCGCGTCCCTGCTGTCCTGGGCTAAGGAGCAGGGACTGGACCCGGCCGGAGCCAGGATCACCGGAACAAAGGCCGGAGAGGCCGTCATATCGGCATCCCTCCACGATACGGAAGTGGAGGGCACTGTCAGGGTCTCGGACCCTCCTTATATAAAAGAAGAAAACACCCTGCTGATCGGGGACAAAAAGACACTGGACATAGCCAATGCCATCGATACCGTGACCTATGAAAGCAGCGACGAGAACGTAGTGGCTGTAAGGGACGGGGAGCTCCATGTGCTGGACTCCGGCAAATGCACCGTCACCGCCAGGGTGCGGAATAAAACCTGCAGCAGGGAATTCGAGATCCCCGAACCGGAAATCGTCTGCTCGGAAGAGGAGATCAATCTGGGAGCAGAGGTCACCTTCACCCTCACCAACATCACCGGGGAGATCGAGTGGTCCAGCAGCGATCCGGAGATCCTTTCCATGGAAGCGGACGGGAAAGCAAAAGGACTCTCCTCGGGAACGGTCCAGGTCACGGCCCGGACGGAACTCTTCGATTTTACCTGCGACGCGGTGGTGGGAAGAGATTTCTACGGAGCGGATCTGATACCGGACGACCTGCCCGAGGGAGTCAAGGCCCTTCTCTCCTGCGTCTTCTATTATGAAGACTGCCTGCAGGAGGACATAGAACATGGCCGGAAATGGCAGTATTCCAACCACGGCTGGGCCAGCAACTTCTTCAAGCCCTTCGACACCATAGACAGCGGGGCGGACGGATACCGGTCCTGCAACTGTGATTCGGGCCACCAGTGGATCATACAGGACCTGGAAGGAGCAAAGTCCTATAAGGGCATTGCCGATTTCTATTCCGGAGGGCCTTCCCTCAAAAGCCTTATGAACGCGGGAAAGGTGCAGCCGGGAGATATCTTCATGGGCTACCGGATCGACAGCGAGACCGGCAAGAAGATCGGCCATAGCTTCATATATCTGGGAAACAACATGACCTTTGATACGGGACACGGCTCGGGCGGCTGGCATTCGGACGGATCCATTCCCCATACGGATCCCAGAAAGGCCGTCTTCGACACCTGGATCCATCCCACCGACAGCTCCTTTACCTATACGGGCTATACCCTGACCCGGCAGGTAAGGCTGCACGATGACTATACCCCCAGCAGATACAGGAATTCGGAAGGAGAACTGGTCAGCTGGTAAGACGGCGGAAACGAGTTCAGGCATGCCGGCAGATGCGGATGTAAAAGGCCGCAGCCGCTTCCGGCAGGGAAAGGACAAGCCTCATGAAAACAAGAGTATATATTGACGGACAAAGCGGCACCACAGGCCTGCAGATCTACGAGAGGATCGGAAAAAGAGAGGACCTGACGCTTCTAAGGATCGACGAAGACAAGAGACACGACACAGAGGAGAGAAGAAAGTTTTTAAACGGGGCGGACATCGTCTTTCTCTGCCTTCCCGATGAAGGCGCCAGGGAGGCGGTCTCCCTGATCGAAAACCCTTCCGTCAGAGTGATCGACGCTTCCACGGCCCACCGGACAAACGACGACTGGGTCTACGGCTATCCGGAGCTTTCTCCGGACCAGAGAGCAGCCATCGCCTGCGGAAAGAGGGTTGCCAACCCCGGCTGCCACGCCACTGGCTTTATATCCTCGGCGGCGCCCCTGGTCCGCATGGGGATCCTGCCCGCCGACTATCCCCTGACCTGCTATTCCCTGACGGGCTATTCGGGGGGCGGCAAGAAGATGATCGCCCAGTATGAGAGCGAGGGAAGGGAGGAGGCTTTAAGTGCTCCCGGTCTCTACGGCCTGACCTTAAAGCACAAGCATATCCCCGAGATGGTAAAGGCGGCGGGCCTTGCCCATCCTCCGGTCTTCATGCCCGTGGTGGACGATTACTATAAGGGCATGGCCACCACCATCATGCTCCACAACCGCCTCCTGCCGGGCGCCCCCTCTGCCATGGAGATCCGGGACGCCCTGGCGGATTATTATAAGAACGAGCACTTCGTCACCGTTCTGCCCTACGAGGCTGCCAGAAAGACGGTCTATGCCAATGCCCTGGCGGGGACCAACCATCTGCAGCTGATCGTCTGCGGCTACGAGGACCAGACCACGGTCACGGCCCTCTTCGACAACCTGGGCAAGGGCGCATCCGGCGCCGCCGTCCAGAACATGAACATCATGCTGGGCCTGGACGAGAGGACAGGACTGGAATAAGAGGAACTGCAAGCAGGATCCGGAGAGGCGCCGCCTCTCCGGATCTTATTTGTCCGGGTGCCCTCTTTCTCCCCGGGGGCGCCCTTCCACCGGCAGAATTAACAAAACAGCCCGGCCAGGCACCCTCTGAAAAGGCTCTTTTCAAGTTGACAATACCGTTCTTTTGAATATAGACTAAAGATTGGACTGTTCTGAGAACGGTCCCAAAATGACATAGAACAAGAAGGATTGACCCATGACACGAAACGTGATCGATTACCTGAACCGTATCGTAAATATATGTCCCGACAAGACCGCCTACTCCGACGGAAGCGTATCCCTTTCCTTCCGCCAGGTATATGACCAGTCCAGGGCCCTGGCCTCTTTCCTTGCAGGAAAGGGCATTTATAAAAAGCCCGTGGTCATTTACATGCAGAAATCTCCTGCGGAGGTGGCCGCCTTCTTCGGGACCGTGACCGCCGGAGACTACTATGTGCCGGTGGACGATGCCATGCCCTTCGAAAAGATCCGCATGATCCTGGACAATGTAAAGAGCCCCCTGATCCTGTGCGACGATAAGACCATAGGAGACGCCAGGTCCCAGGGCCTGGACAAAGAGGCCCAGGTCCTGCTCTACAGCAGCCTCCTGGATACCCCTGTGGACCAAAAGGCCCTTTCGGATATCCGGGAAAAGGCCCTGGATACGGACCCCATCTATATCGTCTTCACATCCGGTTCCACTGGGACACCCAAGGGAGTGTGCGCCTGCCACAGGTCCGTCATCGACTACCTGGAGGTGCTGACAGACGTTCTGAAGATCGACGAAAATACCGTCTTCGGAAGCCAGACCCCCCTGTTCGTGGACGCCTGCCTCAAGGAGCTCTATCCGACCCTGATGTTCGGCGCCACCACCTATCTGATCCCCAAGTATCTGTTCGCGACGCCTGTGCCCCTGGTGGAGTACATGAACCGCTATAAGATCAATACCGTATGCTGGGTGGTGACCGCCCTGAAGATGATCAGCGCCCTGGGCGCTCTGGACGAGGTCCGTCCGGAATATCTTCATACCATCGCCTTCGGCTCCGAGGTATTCCCCCTCAGGGAGTTCCGTAAATGGAGAAAGGCCTGCCCGGAGGCGGAGTTCATCAATCTCTACGGGCCCACGGAAGCCACCGGCATGACCTGCTACTACAGGGTGGACAGGGACTTCGAAGACGGAGAGCCCATCCCCATCGGCAGACCCTTCCCCAACCGGGAGGTCCTGCTCTTTAAGGAGGATATGACCCTGGCGGGAGAAGGCGAAGAGGGCGAGATCTGCATCCGCGGCAACGCCCTGACCCTGGGCTACTACAACGATCCCGTAAAGACAGGGGAAGCCTTTGTCCAGAACCCCTTAAATCCCTTCTATCCGGAGCTGATCTATAAGACCGGCGACATCGGCCGCGTAAACGAGCGGGGAGAGCTGGTCTTCGTATCCAGAAAGGATTACCAGATCAAGAGGAACGGCTACCGGATCGAGCTGGGCGAAGTGGAAGCCAACGTGGAAAAGCTGCCCGAGATCACCTCGGCAGTCTGCATCTGGGATAATGACAAAAACAGACTTGTGCTGTATTATGTGGGAAACGTGGAGGAAAGACCTCTCAAGAAGATCCTGACGGAGAAGCTTTCCGACTACATGATCCCCAACCGGATCGTCCGTCTGGACAAGATCCCCCAGACCCCCAACGGCAAGATCGACCGTGCGGGCCTTAAGAAACTGTACCTGAGCAAACGCAAATAATAAACAAGGAGAAAAACATGGAAGAATTACTGGAGATCCTCGAAGACCTTCACCCCGAAATCGATTTTGAGACCGCAGAGAACCTGATCACTGACGGCATCCTGGATTCCCTGGACATCGTGACCCTGGTCTCCGAGATCAGCGAGAACTTCGACATCGCTGTTTCCGCCAAGTACATCACCCCTGCCAACTTCAATTCGGCACAGGCCATCTACGAGATGATCGAGACCATCCAGGCCGAGGGCTGATTATAAAAAAGTATGCTTTTTACATCATATAGTTTTATAGGATTCGTCCTGCTCCTGGCCCTGGTCTACTACCTGGTGCCGGGAAGGCACCAGTGGAAGCTCCTTCTTCTGGGGAGCCTGCTTTTTTATGCCTTTTCGGGACCCTGGAATCTTCTCTACATTCTGACCACTTCCCTGACGGTCTGGGGCGGCGCCCTGGCCGTGGAGAAGAACTACGCGGACAAAAAGGCCCGTCTGAAGGAACTGAAAAAGGCGGACCTGCCGGCGGATCAGAAGAAGGCAAAGACGCAGGCCTTTAAGAAAAAACAGGCCGCGGATCTGAAAAGGATCATGGTGCTGACCATCGTCTTCAACCTGCTGATCCTGGCCGTGGTCAAATATACCAACTTCCTGATCTCCAACATTAACGGGATCCTGGGAGAGGGAAGGCAGCTGTCTCTTCTTTCCATCGCCCTGCCCATGGGTATTTCCTTTTATACCCTGCAGGCCATAGGTTACCTGGTGGACGTCCACCGGGAGGTCATTCCGGCAGAGAAGAACTACTTTAAGTTCCTTCTCTTCATCTCCTTCTTCCCCCTGGTGATCCAGGGCCCCATCTGCCGGTTCGGGGAAGTGACGGAAGGCAGACTCTTTGCGGAAAACCGCTTTTCATGGAAAAACGTCAGCTTCGGACTGGAAAGGATCCTCTGGGGATTCTTCAAAAAACTGGTCATTGCTGACCGCATATCCGCCGCAGTGAATACGGTCATAGGGGATACGAGCACCTACAGAGGGGCTTATATCCTGTTTCTGATGCTTATGTATACCATAGAGCTCTATGCGGACTTTACCGGCGGTATCGACATCACCATAGGCGTTGCGGAGATGCTGGGCATTACCCTGCCCGAGAACTTCAAGCGCCCCTACTTCTCCCAGTCCCTCAAGGAATACTGGCGCAGATGGCACATCTCCATGTGCGAGTGGTTCAGGAACTACCTTTTCTATCCCGTATCCACCTCAAAGCCCATAAGAGAGCTGACGAAATTTTCCAAAGCCAGGATGGGAAAGGATCTGGGACGGAGGATCCCCGTCTACGTATCCTCCTTCGTGGTCTGGTTCGCCACCGGTATCTGGCACGGCGCCAGCTGGAACTTCATCGTCTGGGGCCTTTTAAACTGGGCGGTCCTTATGATCTCCGAGGAGCTGGAGCCCCTTTACGCCGGGTTCCATAAGCGCTTTCCTGGGGCTTCCGGGCCTGCCTACAGCGTGTTCTGCATGATCAGGACCTTCCTCCTGGTCTGCTTTATGAACCTCTTTGACTGCTATGCGAAGATCGGAGAGATCCTCTCCCTTCTGGGCTCTGTCTTTACAGTGCATAACTACGGCGCCTTCTTTTCAGGCGGCGTCATGGAGCTTGGCATGTCCGGCACTGACTACGCGGTGACAGGCCTGGGCATCCTGGTCCTTCTGGCAGTCAGCATCTATGAAGAAAGAAAGGGAAGCGTCAGAGAGATGATCGCTGAGCGCCCCTATATCGTCAGGACCCTGGTCTGGACCGGCCTTTTTGTGGCCGTTCTCCTGATCGGCGCCTACGGCGCGGGCTATGACGCCAGCCAGTTCATTTACAATCGTTTTTAAGGGCGCGGGCCCAAGACTATGAAAAAAAGATCCGGAATTATCATAAGGACTGTCATCACCCTGGCAGTCATCATAACAGGCCTTGCCCTTCTGCAGAGGCTCCTTATGCCCAAATATGTGGACGGCATCGTGGAAGGGGCCTTCGTAAAGGAATACTACAGCGAGGAAAAGGACCACGACGTCCTCTTTATCGGAGACTGCGAGGTCTACGAGAACTTCTCCCCCAAAGTCCTCTGGGAAAAATACGGGATCAACTCCTACATCCGGGGCAGCGCGGAGCAGTATATCTTCCAGTCCTACTATCTTTTAGAGGACGCCCTCCGCTACGAGACCCCCAAAGTGGTGGTCTTCAACATCCAGTCCCTGCAGTTTAACGAAGCCCAGAGCGAAGCCTACAACCGCATGTCCATCGAGGGCATGCGCTGGTCTCCCTCCAAGGTGGGCTGCATCCTGGCTTCCATGAAGGAGGACGAGCATTTCATCGAGTATGTCTTCCCCATCCTGCGCTATCACAGCCGGTGGAAGGAACTGAAGAGCACGGACTTTGAATACATGTTCAAAACAAAGCCCGTCACCTTCAACGGCTACTACATGCGCATAGACGCAAGGCCCGCGGAGAACGTGCCCAAGGGAAAGCCCCTGGGCGATTACAGCTTCGGGGAAAACGCCTGGAAATACCTGGACAAGATCCGGGATCTCTGCGCCAAAAAGGGGATCGACCTTCTTCTCATCAAGGCCCCCAGCCTCTATCCCTACTGGTATGATGAATGGAACGAGCAGTGCGAGGAGTATGCCAGGGAGAACGGTCTTAACTATATTAACTTTCTTGGCATAACCGACGAAGTGGGACTGGATTATAATACAGACACCTACGACGGCGGCCTTCACATGAATCTGTCCGGCGCGGAAAAGCTGGCGGACTATCTGGGCGCCTACCTGCAGAAGGAGTACGGCCTTAAGGACCGCAGGAGCGATACGCACCTTCAGGAGATCTGGAAGGAGAAGGCGGCCGCCTACGACGCGGAGATCGAAAGGCAGAAGGAACTTTACGGCATCGAATGATCTGCCGCGATTACATAAAAGAACAGGAGAAACGCATATGTGCGGTATCAGCGGAATATACAACCTGAAGAGAAATGACCCGATTTCGGGAGAGATCCTTGACCGCATGCTGGAAGCCATCGCCCACAGGGGCCCTGACGGCAAGCAGGTCATGGTATTTGACAGGATCGGTCTGGGCTTCAACCGGCTCAGCTTCCTGGATCTGAAGGGAGGCATGCAGCCTCTTTTAAACGAAGACAGGGACATTGTCATGGCCTGCAACGGAGAGATCTATAATTACAGAGAACTCCGGGAAGAGCTGATGGCAAAGGGCCATGTATTTACCACAAAGACGGACGTGGAGGTCTGCCTCCACCTGTACGAGGAACTGGGAGAGGAATTCCCGAAAAAACTGAACGGCCAGTTCGCCATCGCCCTCTATGACATGAAGGAGGAAAAGCTCCTCCTTGTCAGGGACCAGACCGGCATCTGCCCTCTCTTTTACACCCTGGCGGACGGCAGGGTCATTTTTGCCTCCGAGATCAAGGGGATCCTGGAGTATCCGGGCATCGAGAGAAGGCTGAACCTGAAGGCCGTGGACCAGCTCATGAACTTCCCCGGCGTGGTGGCCCCCAATACCTTCTTTAAAAACATCTATTCCATGCGGGCCGGCCATATGCTGCGGATCCTGCCCGGAAAAGAGCCCGTGGACATGGAGTACTGGGATATGATCTATCCCGCCGAGGAGCCCGAGGACAAAGGCGAGAAATACTACGTGGAAAAGCTCAGGGACCTGCTGGAGAAGGCCATTTCCAGGCGCCTGATCGCGGACGTGCCCATCGGCTTCTATATTTCCGGCGGCCTGGATTCCTCCGTGGTCTCCTGCTACATTTCCGAAAAAAGGCTCCTGACCCCGGACCAGAAGGCCTATACCTTCTCCGCCGAGATCCGGTCCGAGAACCAGAATGACAAGACCTACAAGGCCCTGGACGAGAGCCGCTTCCAGCAGATGGTCAAGGACAGAGTCACCGCCGCCTATCCCGGCCGCTTCGAGCACAGCTCCGTGGTGGTCAACGAGGACGAGATCTGGCAGTACCTGCCAAAGGTCATCTATCACGCGGAAGCCGCCGTCAAGGAAAGCTACGACGTGGCGGCCTTCCTGCTTTCCGACCTGGTCATGAAGTCCGACGCCAAGGCCGTTCTGACGGGCCAGGGGTCCGATGAGTTCTTCTGCGGCTACGCGGGCTATACCATGGACCCATTCCGCAAGCTGATGCGCTCAAGAATGACAAAGGAAGAGCTGGAGAGCAACGAGCTTCTCTGGGGCGATCCCTATTTCCGTTTCGAAAGGATCCATCCCGAGATCCGGAAGATCCACGAGACGCTGTACTCCGCCGACGTAAGAAGCGAGATCGGAAGCTTTTCCGCCATCAGCACAAGTCCGGTCAATGTAGAGCGCCTGAAGGGCCTTTCCGATCCAAGGCGAAGGTCCTATATCGACTATAAGCTGCGCCTGTCCGACCACCTGCTGGGAGAACACGGCGACCGCATGGTCTCCGCCCACTCCGTGGAGGGACGCCATCCCTTCCTGGACGCCGAGATCCTGGACTTCATGACCACGGTCCCCGATGAGCACAAGATCAAGGGCACCAACGAAAAGTACCTGCTCAAGAGGGCGGCAGAGGGCATCGTTCCCGACGAGATCCTGAAGAGGAAAAAGTTCCCCTTCCAGGCCCCCGGCATGTCCGCCATGACCAAGTCCTCCGGCGCGGAGAAGTTCCTGGACGAGGCCTTCTTCGAGAAGGTCAGAGCGCAGGGCGTCTTCGACGTGGACCAGGTCCGCAGGATGAAGGAACTCTACAGCAGCGACGGCTTCAGACTGATGGGCGCCTATGAGATCGACTACCTGCTGATCGTGCTGACGGTGACCATGCTTTGCGAGACCTATCATATGACGCTGTAACGGAAAGGAAGCATATGGCTGAAAGAAAGAACGCAAAACAGAGGACTTCAGCTGCTGCAAAGCGCAGAAAAAGAGCCAGAGACAGACAGAGGCATTTCCTGCTCCTGGGAGTGGGCGCCGTGGTCTGTCTGGTCCTTCTGATCTCTTTCCTCCTTTACAGGGACTACAAGTCCAGAGTTTATTTGAAGAGCCGGATCGAGGCCGGAGACTTTACCATCTCCGTGGAGGATTTCCTGAAGCGGGACGTAAAGGCCTCCTTTGCGGACAAGGCCCAGGTGGACGCCGTCAACGGCCATGTCCCCGGAGACTATCCCCTGACCATCCATTCCGGACTTTTTACCTACCGCTGCACTCTGACGGTAGAGGATACGGTGCCTCCCCTGGCTGCGGCCCGGGCGTCTTCCGTGGAATACGGCACCAGCCCCGAAGCGAAAAATTTCGTTTCGGATATCGAAGACCAGACGGAAGTGACGGCCACCTTTTCCGTCCCGCCCGATCCCACGAAGATCGGAAGGCAGGATGTTCGCATTGCCCTGCAGGACCTGGGCGGCAACATCACGGTGGTGGACTCCTGGATGGACGTGGTCCCCGTAAAGAGCCTGCTGGTCATGGAAGCGGGATCCCCCGTACCGGACAAGGAAGCATTTCTCCTGGAGTCCGCTTCGGACCTTGCGGGCATGGTGGAAATGATCACCCCTTCCGATTCCATCAACATGTACGCTGTGGCGGATCAGGAGATCAGCTTCCTCTTCGGAGAGTACAGCTTTACCTCCACCCTGCGGACCAGGGATACCATTCCCCCTGTGGTGACGGCGGCGGAAGCCCTGACTTTGCCCTCCGGATCCCAGCCGGATCCCAAAGGCTTTATCAGTTCCGCCAACGACGCCACCAGTCTGACCTACGCCTTTGAGGCGGAGCCGGACATGACCCTTTACGGGCAGGCCCAGGAGGTGGCTGTCCTTGTGACGGACGCAGGCGGCAACGTGACCAGGGTCACATCCAGCCTGACCGTGACCCTGGACGACCAGCCCCCTGTGATAAACGGGGTGAAGGACATCCGCATCTATACAGGCGACGCCGTATCCTACCTGGACGGGGTCACCGTAACCGACAACATGGATCCCAATGTGAAGCTGGACGTGGACACCTCCCAGGTCCGGCAGAAGGAAGCAGGGACCTACCCCATCGTTTATATCGCGACGGACGCATCCGGCAATAAGGCGACGGTAAACGCCACCCTGACCGTGGTCCAGTCCGCCGCCGACGAAGAGACCGTAAAGAAGCTGGCAAAGGAGGTCATAGGCCAGATCATTACAGACGACATGTCCGGCTATGACAAGCTTTACGCCATCTACTACTGGGTCAGAGGCAACATCCGCTATCAGGACCAGCCCAACATGGAGGACTGGCTCAAGGCGGCCTACGACGGCCTCAAGTACCATCAGGGCGACTGCTATGTATACTGCATGACCTCCAGGGCCCTTCTGGACGCCGCGGGCATCAAAAACATGGTGATCGATACCGCTCCCCTCCGCTATATCCACTACTGGAACCTGGTGGACATCGGCGAGGGCTGGTATCATTTCGACACCACCCCCAGAGCCGCGGGCGGCACCTTCCTTTACATGAACGATGCGGACATTCAGGAATATTCCAGGAATCATCAGAACTCGCATATCTACGACCATGAAAGATTCCCCGATGTTCAGTAAAGGAGAACCATGAAAAAGCTGGGTATCATCGGCGGCATGGGTCCCATGGCCACCATTTACTTTATGAGAAAGATCATCGATATGACCGATGCGGCCACCGACCAGGAGCATATCGAGATCGCGGTAGAGCACTGTCCGGGCATTCCGGACAGGACTGCCTATATCCTGGACCATACGAAAGAAAATCCCCTGCCGGCCATCATCCGGGCCGGCAACGTCCTGGCGGACGCCGGGGCGGAAAAGATCGCCATTCCCTGCGTGACGGCCCACTTCTTCCACGACGAGTGCTGCAGGCAGATCCGGATCCCCGTCTACAACGGGGTGGAGGAAACGGCGGGCTATCTGCACCGCAGAGGCCTGGACCGGATCGGGGTCATGGCCACCACCGGCACCGTCCGGTCGGGCCTTTTTAAGAAGGCCCTTAGGGAAAAGGGCATGGAAGCGGTCTATCCGGACGAAAAAATGCAGGGCTATGTGATGGATATCATCTACGATGACATCAAGGCCGGAAGGAGAGTGGACGAAGGCAAGTTCGAAGCCGTGGCATCGGCCCTTAAAAAGGACGGGGCCCAGGTCATCATCCTTGGCTGCACGGAGCTGTCCGTGGCCGTGGACCAGTACCACCCCGACGCCCCCTGTATCGACGTGCTGGATGTGCTCTCCCGCTGCTGCGTGAGAGACTTCGCCCGCCTTAAGGGAGAATATGAGGAACTGATCCGCTGACAGGGACAAAGACCTGTGATTAACAGAAAATGGCAGTGGACAGGACGGCAAAAGATGCTATCATAACAGAAGTTGGGGCGGAAAAAGAGACCGCTCCGGATTGAGAGGAAAAAAATATTATGAAAAAGCGTGCAGCAGCATTCCTGCTGGCGGCAGTCATGTGCCTTGGCCTTGCGGCCTGCGGCGGCTCCGGCAGCGACGTAAACACTATCGAAAAAGACAGCAGCAAGGCAGAAGCCTCCTCTGCGGAAGCGGCTCCCTCTGAAGAGGCCCAGGCGCCCGCAGAAGCGGCCGTCGGAACCGGCTATGTCTATACCCTGACCTATAAGGACGCCAGCATCGACGTGACCCCCGACCAGAACATGGCCGAGGTCCTGGCCGCTCTTGGCGACGCCGATTCCTACTTCGAAGCAGCCAGCTGTGCCTTCGAAGGCCTGGACAAGACCTATATGTACGGCCACGTAGAAGTGGACACCTATCCCCAGGGCGAGGAAGACTTCATTTCCTCCATCTATTTCCTGGATGACCTGGCCGTCACCAACGAAGGCGTCAGGGTCGGCTCCACAAAGGAAGAAATGGAAGCAGCCTACGGCACAGACTACAGCGTAGTGGGCACAGAGTGCATCTATGCAAAGGGCAACAGCGAACTGCGCATCATCGTGGAGGGCGACAAGGTATCCTCCATCCAGATCGTTTCCACCAACGT
>CAMOGQ010000054.1 GCA_946614165.1 uncultured Lachnospiraceae bacterium | reverse complement strand
GCCCATGCGGTGCAGCTGCTCCTATGGACGTGGTATCCCGCGGATTATAATGAAGGGAGCAGAGGGATGATTTTAAAGAGAAACGATTACATCACCTGGGACGAGTATTTTATGGGAATAGCCTTTCTTTCCGCCATGCGGTCCAAGGACCCCAATACCCAGGTGGGTTCCTGCATCGTCAGCAGAGAGCACAAGATCCTGTCCATGGGCTATAACGGCCTGCCCCGTGGATGCTCCGACGACGTCTTTCCCTGGGACAGGGAGGGCGAGACCCTGATGACCAAGTATCCCTACGTGACCCACAGCGAGCTCAACGCCATTTTGAACTACGGCGGCGGCTCCTTGGAGGGGTCCACCATCTATGTCACCCTCTTCCCCTGCAATGAATGCGCCAAGGCCATCATTCAGAGCGGGATCCGGACCGTGGTCTACGATTCCGACAAATATGCCGATTCGGACGCTACCAAAGCCTCCAAGCGCATGTTCGACGCCTGCGGTGTCCGATACTACCAGTACACCAGGACGGGAAGGAAGATCGAACTGGAACTTTAAGAAGACATGAAATCAGCCCGCATCCTTTTTTATGGGGATGCGGGCTGAATTTTTTTGCTGAAATATTCCAACTTTGATTTTTTACTGATTTTATTTCGGCCGTGCGGACGCTCAGACGAAGTCCACCCCGTCCTGCTGGGCCTTGTTGTAGCGGGCGATCAGCTTCCAGATCTTGTTGTAGGGATTTAAGAGGTCGCTGATGGAGGAGTCATGGTTCAGGGTATCGATCAGGTAGGCAATGTACTTGCTCATGTCGATGCTGGTATACCAGGGACGCTCTAAAAGCTCCGGGCTCTGATAGATCAGGTTTGTGGTCAGGATCCTGTCGATGAGGCCTTCCTCATAGGCCTTGTCAAACTTTTCAAGACCGCTGGTAAAGAGACCGAAGGTGGTGAAGATGAAGATCCTGGAGGCGCCTCTCTTTTTCAGGTCCCTTACGATGTCGATGGCGCTGTTGCCGGAGGAGAGCATGTCGTCCACGATGATGACATCCTTGCCCTCGATGCTGGAGCCCAGGAATTCGTGGGCCACCACGGGATGCTGGCCGTTCACCAGCTCTGTATAGTTGCGGCGCTTGTAGAACATGCCCATGTCCAGACCCAGCATGTTGGCCACATAGACGGCCCTCTTCATGCCGCCCTCGTCGGGGCTGATGACCATCATATGGCGGCTGTCGATCTGGAGGTTCTTTTCCCTGCGCAGAAGGCCCTTCATGAACTGATAGACCGGCTGGACGGTATCGAAGCCGTTCAGGGGAATGGCGTTCTGGACGCGGGGATCGTGGGCGTCGAAGGTCAGGATGTTGTCAACGCCCATGCGGACCAGTTCCTGCAGAGCGATGGCGCAGTCCAGGGACTCGCGCCCCGTGCGGACCTGCTGCCTGGACTCATAGAGGTAGGGCATGATGACGGTGATGCGCCTGGCCTTGCCGCCGGCCGCGGCGATGACCCTCTTGAGGTTGGCGAAATGATCGTCAGGAGACATGTGATTGTCGTAGCCGAACATCTTGTAGGTCTTGCTGAAGTTGACAACGTCGACAAGGATATACAGGTCCATGCCGCGGACGGACTTGGGAAGCACGCCCTTGCCTTCGCCGGTGCCGAAGCGGGGGAGCTGGGCTTCCATGATGTAGGAGTCGCTCTTGTAGTCTGCGTAGGCGGGGTTGTTCTTGTGCTCTCTTGCGCGTTCCGCACGCCAGTGGACAAGATAGCGGTCAATCTGCTTGGCCATTTCCTCTTCGCCTGTTACGGGGATCAGTCCCAGCTTGCCTACGGGAAGGCCTTCAAGATTGCGTTTGTCGTGTCTTCTGATTGGTTCCATTGATTGTCCTCACTTTCTTAAGCAGGCGTATATCTTTCCCCGTCAGCTTGCAGAGTTCATACCCGTTGGTGATCCGGGAAAAGACCCGGTCGGAATAGTTCTTCTGCAGATCCTCCAGAGACAGGTTGGTGGATATGATGGTGGCTTTCTGCCGCAGGGCTCTTTCGTTGATGCAGGTGAAAAGCTGGGCGGATACGGTCTGGCTGGGAAGCTCGGTCCCGAGATCATCGATGATCAGAAGATCACAGCTGTGGAGATCTTCGGTAAAGGAACGATATTCCTCTCTAAGACGGTAATCATAACAGAGGGAGGAGAGCCTGTCAAACATGGAAGCGGCGCTGAAATAGAGAACGGAAAAACCCGCCTCCAGGACCTTTGCCGCGATGCATACGGACAGGAAAGATTTGCCGGTCCCCACGGGGCCGTAGAAGTAGAGATTGCGGTATTCCCGGCCGAAGGCGGCTGTAAAGCGGAGGGCCGCGGCCCTGGCCCTGCGGAAGTTGTCCAGGGCTTCGCCTGTGTAGAATTCTTCGGAAAGCTTTTCGAAGCAGGCGGTCCTGGCCAGGATCTCCACGTTGGACTGGCCGTAGAGGAGACGGACTTCTTCCTTTTTAAAGCAGACGCATTTTTCGCCGTTCACATAGCCGGTATCCCGGCACAGGGGACAGGTACAGGGGACCTCCAGATAGTCTTCCGGAAACCCATGCATGCGAAGAAGACTGCGCTTTTTTGCGGAGATCTCCGAGATCTCGCCGCGGCAGTCTTTTTCGGATCCGCCAGAAAGCCTTGCCCGGAGAGCGTCCATGGCCTTTGAGGGAACGCTTTCGTCAAGCTTCTGATATTCGGGAATGGAGGCGTAGACCCTGCGCCTCCGGCTTTCGATCTCCGAAAGGCGCGCTCTCCGTCTCTGTCCGTAGCGGAACATGATGGAATCATACTGTTCTCTGGTAAGGGTTGCCATATCTGTCAGCTGTTGAGGATTTTTTCGAGAGCATCAAAGTCGTACTGATGCTGTTCAAACTGATTGAAGCGGTTGGAAGAGGATCTCTGTCTGGAAGAATTTCCCCTGGTCTTTGCGGCGCCCGATACCACCCGTTCGGCCTGTTTGGTGGTGGTAACGCCCTTTTCCGACCAGTTCAGAGCCACCTTCTCGATATAGCGGAAATCCTTCTTGCCCCGGTCCACGCAGTACTGGAGCAGGTAGTCGATGAGGTCGTCGGAAAAATGCAGATCCTCGGAAATATAGTAGATGACCTCGATCTCCGGGACGGATAAAGGCTTGCCGATGTACTGCTCCACGATAAAGAGGAGCTGGGCTCTTTCCTCATTCCCCATAAAGGCGGCGACCGCTTCGGAGGAGTGCTTTGCCCGCTTTGCGCAGGGGACCTCCTTTTCGGAGGCCTGTCCGGCTTCCTCTTCTTTAGGGGACGTCAGCCTGGGCGCGATGGAAATGACCCTTCCTCCCGCGGGGACTTCGCTCTCCCCGGCCGGATCAAGGTTCCTTAAGTCGCTTACGCGGACCGCGGTCAGGTTCTTTGCGCTGTCGAATTCCAGGTTCAGAAGGCCCTTCTTTTCCCAGTAGCGCAGAGACCGCATCACTTCCCGCTCCGTGTGGTTGAACCTGTCTGCCATTTCCTGGATCCCTGCCCCCCGGCCGCTGGACATGCATCTGAGAAGATACAGGTAGATCTTCAGCTGCGCGTCGTTGGCTTCCTTCATATATTCGTCAATAAAGAGATTCGAGACAAGTGTCGAATCATTCATAGCATCATTATATATCGCGAACATGTCACGACCCCCAAGTCAGATTTCTTTTCCGGTGAAGAAAAGTATAGCACAGGGGGAGAGAGGGACAAATGGCAAAACTGCCCTAAAATTGGCCGCCCCTTCCGGCCCCCCCGCAGGGGGCCTTTTCTTGTGGAAAAAACCGGAATTGTGGATAAGTCCCGAAAAGACGGCTCCTGCCGCCCTTATTTATCCACATACCCGGGAGGATATCTGACAGGGGGATTTTGTGGATACTGGTTATTTCTCTGCCTGCTCTTTCAGGAAAGCCGCGATTTTATTGACATCGCCGGCTCCCATGGTTATCAACAAATCGCCCTTTCGGCAATTTTTCATAAGGTAGTCCCGGATCTCTCCGAATGTATCGAAAGAAATACAGTCTTTGCCAAGGGCCCTGAGCCTTTCCGCCATGGCATGGCAGGTGACCCCGGGGATGGGGGCTTCCCTGGCGGGGTAGATGGGAGCGATGACCAGCTTGTCGGCCAGGGAGAGTTCCTTTACGAAATCGTCCATGAGCTCCTTTGTCCTTGTGAAGGTATGGGACTGGAAGACCACGAAGAGCCTCTCGCAGGGGATCTTCCTGGCGGAAGTGAGGGTGGCGCGGATCTCTGTGGGATGATGGGCGTAGTCGTCGTAGACGGGCACGCCCTTCCAGGTGCAGATGTACTCAAAGCGCCGGTCGGTGCCTTCAAATTCGGAAAGGGCCCTGAGGGAGACCTGCCTGGGAACGCCCATCAGGTCCGCGGCGGCAAGGGCCGCCAGGGAGTTCTGGACGTTGTGAAGGCCGGGGACGCCAAGGACCACATGGGCTGCTCCCATGGGAGATATAAGGTCGTAGCAGGGGCGGCCGCTTTCGTCAAAGGAGACATTCTGCGCCCTGTAGTCGGACTCGTCTCCTTTTCCGTAGGTGATGACCCTGCAGGAGAGGCCCTCTGTAAAGAAGGTATAGTCCGGAATATCCGTGCTGATCACCAGGGCCCCGTCTTCCGGCACGTTTTCCGCGTACCTGCGGAAGGAAGCCCGGTAGGCGTCGGGCGTGGGGAAGTAGTCGGGATGGTCGTATTCCACGTTCAGGATCAGGGAGATTTTCGAATAGATATCCAGGAAGCTGTCCGTGTACTCGCAGGCCTCCGCCACGAAGTAGCGGGGTCCGCCAACTCTGACCTGGCGGCTTCCGATGGCCTTGAGGATGCCTCCTATGGAGAGGGTGGGGTCCAGATCCGCCTTCAGCAGGATCTCGGAGATCATGGAGGTGGTGGTGGTCTTGCCGTGGGTGCCGGCAATGCCCACGGGGGTGCCGTAGCAGCGCATGATCTGGCCAAGGAGCTGGGCCCTGGTCAGGCTGGGAATGCCCTGCTCCTGCACGTAGAGATATTCGGGGTTGTCGCGGCCGATGGCCGCCGTAAAGACCACCGCGTCGATGGGGCCAAAGAGGGAGATCTCTTCCTCCAGGTTCTCCCTTTTCTGGCCGATATAGACACGGATCCCGTGGGAGGAGAGCTCCTCCGTGACGGAAGAGGATGCCCGGTCGGAGCCGGCCACGGCAAAGCCTCTGCTTTCAAGTATTTCAGCAAGGCCGCTCATGGAGATCCCGCCGATGCCGGCGAAATAGATGTGTCCGGGCCTTTCAAAGTCGATCTGATACATGTATTGACTGCCTCCTGCTTCTTAATGGAATGTCGATGCACTTTGTGAGGTTTCCGTTATTATATCATGGCCTGTGGTCAGAATTCACTAATTTTACAAACTTCTTTTTATGCAAAGTGTAGAATCAATTTTCTCAACAAAAGTGTATTAAAAATTTTCAAAACGGCCCTAAATGGCTGTATTCATATTTCCTTTCTAATATTCGTGTGCTATAATTCAATTACGAATCGGGTCAGTTTAATGATCATTATGATTCGTAATATTATTTCCAGAGGTGGCAACAATGATAGTCAAAAAGGAAATGATAGCCATGCTTCTGGCAGGCGGTCAGGGCAGCCGACTCGGTATTCTGACATCAAAAATGGCCAAGCCTGCAGTTTCTTTCGGCGGAAAGTACCGTATCATCGACTTTCCCTTGAGCAACTGTATCAATTCGGGCGTTGACACGGTGGGCGTACTGACCCAGTACATGCCTCTGCGACTCAACTCCCACATTGGCATCGGCATTCCGTGGGACCTCGACAAGAACGTAGGCGGCGTTTCAGTACTCTCTCCTTATGAGAAATCCGAAAACACAGAGTGGTATACCGGTACTGCAAACGCGATCTACCAGAACATCGAGTACATGGAAAGTTTCAACCCTGACTATGTCCTTATACTATCCGGTGACCACATCTACAAGATGGATTATGAGACCATGCTGGACTTCCACAAGGAGAACGGCGCGGACGTGACGATCGCCGTCATGCCCGTTCCCATGCAGGAGGCGAGCCGGTTCGGTATCATGATCACTGACGAGAACAAGCGAATCGTTGACTTTGAAGAAAAGCCTGCTCATCCGCGCAGTAATCTGGCATCCATGGGTATTTACATCTTCAACTGGAGCACTTTGAAGGAAGCCCTTCTGGCCAATGCGTCGCAGCCGAATCTCGATTTTGGAAAACATATCATCCCGTATTGCCGCGACAACGGACGCCCGCTCTACGCGTGGGAGTTCAACGGTTACTGGAAAGATGTCGGAACGCTCACATCCTACTGGGAAGCAAACATGGAGCTGATCGATATCGTTCCGGAATTCAACCTTTATGAAGAATACTGGAAGATCTACACCAGGAGTCAGACGGTCACACCGCAGTATTTTGGAAATAATAGCTTTGTGGAGCGCACTATCATCGGCGAGGGCAGTGAAATTTACGGAAAGGTCTACAATTCCGTAATAGGCTGTGACGTAACAATTGGGGAGGGTACAGTTGTCAGAGATTCCATCATCATGAATGGAACTGTGATCGGGAACGGATGCAGTCTGACGAAAGTCATTTCTGCTGAAAACGTGACCATCGCGGACAGCGTCACCATTGGCCGGGGCGATGATACACCCAACAACACCAGACCGGATATCTACCGGGACAGCCTCGTCTGTCTGGGCGAGGACACTGTCATACCGGAGAAGGTAGCCATCGGAAAGAATGTCATGATCAGCGGCTATACCGAGGAACAGGACTATCCGGACGGATATCTTCCCAGCGGCAGCACGCTGGTCCGGGACTAAGGAGGGTGACGCATCATGAGAGCAATAGGTATTATTTTAGCAGGCGGCAACAGCAACCGGATGAAGGATCTTTCCAAAAGGAGAGCAGTCTGTGCCATGCCGGTAGCCGGCAGTTATCGTAGTATTGACTTTGCGCTGAGCAATATGGAGTTTTCCAGGGTCTCAAAGGTCGCGGTCCTGACCCAGTATAATTCCAGAAGCCTCAATGAACACCTGTCTTCATCCAAATGGTGGGATTTTGGACGTAAGCAGGGTGGTATGTTTCTGTTCACTCCCTCGTTTGCGGATGCAGACAGTCAGTGGTACAGAGGGACAGCTGATGCCATAGCGCAGAATATCAGCTTTCTAAAGAATTCTCACGAACCCTACGTGATCATCGTATCCGGTGACTGCGTATACAAGATGGATTACGGCAAAGTGCTGGACGCCCATATCGAAAAGGGCGCCGACATTACGGTCGTGGTCAAACAGATGCCGGAGGACTTCAATGTGGAGCGCTACGGCACCGTCAGGATGAACGGGGACGGGCGCATCGTCGATTTCGTCGAAAAGCCTGTTCTGGCGGAGTCCAATACCATTTCCTGCGGGATCTACGTGATCCGCAGAAGGCTTCTGATCGAGCTCCTGGAAAGGTGCAGGGAGGAAAGCCGGTATGATTTCGTGCAGGACATCCTGATCCGCTACAAGGGCGTGAAAAAGATCTACGGATATGAAATGAAGGGCTACTGGAGCAACATCGCTTCCGTGGACGATTATTTCCGCACCAACATGGACTTCCTGAATACGGAGATCAGGGACTTTTTCTTCCGGCAGTATCCGGAGATCCATTCCAAAGTCGAAGATCTGCCGCCCGTGAAGTACAACGTGGGTGCCCGTGTCCGGAACTCGCTTCTGTCCAGCGGCTGTATTGTAAACGGTACGATAGAGGATTCTGTGTTATTCCATCAGGTTTATGTTGGTAATAACTGTGTAATCAGGAATTCCCTTATTCTGAATGATGTATACATCGGGGACAACAGCATCATAGAAAATTGCATCATAGAAAGTGGCGACACCATTCAGGCTAATTCCACCTATAAGGGAGAAGATGGTGTGAGGATCGTGGTCGAACGAGGCGAACGTTACACCATTTAGTATTGAGAAATGGAGAACGCTATGCAGGTAACAGACGTAAGAGTACGAAAAATTGCCAAGGAAGGCAAGATGAAAGCAGTCGTCTCTATTACGATCGACAATGTGTTCGTCATTCACGATATTAAAGTAATTGAAGGTGAGAAGGGTCTGTTCATTGCCATGCCCTCCAAGCAGTCGGCAGACGGCAAGTACAGGGACATCGCCCATCCTATTAATTCTGAGACAAGGAATGAACTTGAACGCATTGTTTTAGAGCATTATGAAAGAAGTGCATTGCAGGAAGATGACTCAACTACCGGAACGACAGCATAGCGATGACACCGCCGTAAAAGGCTAGGATGCTTTGAAAAGACTGAATTTGGAGAGCGGAAGCGAAGGCGCTTCCGCTCTTTCTTTTTGTCCCCGCTTCCTTTATAATATAGTGTCACCCGGACAGGACCGGGATAAACATACACTTTTTTGGGATAAATGACTTATGGAAGATTTATATGTGATCGCCGGCCTGGGCAATCCGGGCGGCAAATATGACGGGACCAGGCACAACGCGGGTTTTGACGTGATCGATGTGCTGGTGGACAGATACCGCCTCTACGACGCAGAGCGCTTCGGAAAGTGCATGATGGCAAAGGGCCGGATCGAAGGGAAAAGGGTCATTCTCATGAAGCCCATGACCTACATGAACCTGAGCGGAGAGGCCATCCGGGAAGTGGTGAATTTCTACAAGGTGGATCCCACGGACCATCTGATCGTGATCTCCGACGACATCGAGCTGGACATCGGAAAGCTCCGGATCCGGAAAAAGGGCAGCGCCGGCGGCCACAACGGCCTGAAGGACATCATCCGGTGCCTGGGCACCGACGCCTTTGCCAGGGTCCGGGTGGGGGTCGGGAAAAAGCCCCACCCCGACTTCGAGCTGATGGACTTTGTCCTCAGCCATTTTTCAAAGGAAGAAAGGCAGGCCATGGACGAGGCCGAGGAAAAGGCGGCCCAGGCCGTTGTCTGCTTTATCACGGAGGGGCCGGATGCGGCCATGAACCGTTTCAATACCCCCAAGGAAAGAAAGAAAAAGGTCAGAAAGGCCGCAGCAGGAACGGAGGCGGGAGAGGCACTGCCCCCTGCCGGGGAGGAATCTCCCGGAAAAGAGGAGAGCCCTGCAGCCCCAGGGCCGGAGAAAGCCCCTGATGCGGCAGATGAAAGAAAGAATCTATGAGAGCAATTTACGCCCCTCTTGCGGAATCGGAAGAATGCAGAAAAATACTTGAGTTTGCGAAGAAGGACAGGGCCTGCCTCCTGGTGGACGGCTGCGCCTCCTCCCAGAAGCTCCACCTGATCAGCGCTGTGGCCTCGGGAGAGCTGTCCGGAGAGGGAAGAGAGCCCTTTTCCGGCCCCAGGACAAGGCTGATCCTGACCTATTCGGATCTGCGGGCCAGGGAGATCGCCGAGGAATACGCCCTCTACGATAAGAACGCCGTTCTCTTTCCCGCCAAGGACCTGATCTTCTATCAGGCTGACGTGAGAGGACGGGAACTGGAGATGGAAAGGATCCGGGCCCTTAAAAAGATCATGGAGGGAAAGCCCGTCACCGTGATCACCACCTTTGCCGCCCTGATGACTCCCCAGCTTCCCATCCGGGTCCTGCGGGACTCTGTCCTTTCCCTGGAAAAGAGGGGGACCCTGGATCTGGACAAAGCGGCCGCAAGGCTCCTTTCCATGGGCTATGAAAAGAATTTCAAGGTGGAGCAGCCGGGCCAGTTCGCCGTCCGCGGCGATATCCTGGACGTTTTCGACCTGACGGAGGACAATCCCTTCCGCATAGAGCTGTGGGGAGACGAGATCGAGTCCATCCGGAGCTTCGACGTCCTGTCCCAGAGGTCCGTCCAGCAGCTGGAGACCCTGCAGATCTATCCCGCATCGGAGATGATCCTTGGGAGGGAGAGGCTGTACGACGGTCTTGCCAGGATCGAGGCGGAGGCGGTGCAGACCGTAAGCCTCCTTAAGCAGGAAGGAAGGGTCCAGGAGGCCCACAGGCTAAGGAGCGCCATCGACAGCCTGGGAGAGCAGGTAAGAGAGCTGGAGGACTACGGGGCTCTGGAGAGCTTTATCCACTATTTCTATCCCCATACGGAGAACCTGCTGGACCTTTTTCTTCCGGAAAAGACCATGATCTTTCTGGACGAGCCCCACAGGATCGGAGAGCATGCCAGGGCCGTGGAGCTGGAGTTTCGGGAGAGCATGATCAGCCGGTCCGAAAAGGGCTATATCCTGCCGGGCCAGATGGACCTGCTTGCGGGCTCCGACGCCGTTCTCTCCCAGATGGAAGTCTTTAGGCGGATCGGCCTTGCGGAGCTGGCGGTAAAGGATCCCTTCTTTACCCCGGACCAGGTGATCTCAGTTCACGCAAGGAACATCACCTCCTTCAATCGGAGCTTCGAAAAGCTCAGGGAGGCCCTGGCCAGATACAAAAAGGAAAAATACAGGGTCATTATCCTGACCCCCTCCAGGACAAGGGCAAGGCGCCTTTCCCAGGACCTGACGGACCAGGGCATCTCTGCCTTTTATTCGGAAAATCCCCAGAGAAGACTGGGGGAGGGAGAGGTCATGGTCTTCTACGGCCAGCTGCGCCAGGGCTTTGAGTATCCGTCCCTGCGCTTCTGCGTCATAACGGAGTCGGACATCTTCGGCAGCCGGGGGAGAAAGAAAAAGAAGGCCCGCAGCTTCGACGGGGAAAAGATCAGCTCCTTCGCGGACCTGAAGGTGGGAGACTACGTGGTCCACGAGTCCCACGGCATCGGCATCTACCGGGGCGTGGAGAAGATCGTGGTGGATCGGATCGCCAAGGACTATATCAAGATCGAATATGGGGGCGGAGGGGTCCTCTACGTCCTTCCCACAGAGCTGGACGCCCTGCAGAAGTACGCGGGGGCCGACGCGGGGGCCGAGGGCGGCAGAAAGCCCAGGCTCAACAAGCTGGGAGGCCAGGAGTGGTCCAATACCAAAAAAAGGGTCCGGGGGGCCGTGGAAGAAGTGGCGGACGACCTGGTAAAGCTCTATTCGAAGCGCATGGAGCAGAAGGGCCACCGGTTCGAGACGGATACGGTCTGGCAGCATGAGTTCGAGGAGCTCTTCCCCTACGAGGAAACGGAAGACCAGCTGAAAGCGATTGAAGATACCAAGAAGGACATGGAGTCCGATAAGATCATGGACCGCCTGATCTGCGGGGACGTGGGCTACGGAAAGACGGAGATCGCCATCCGGGCCGCCTTCAAGGCCGTCCAGGACGGAATGCAGGTGGCGGTGCTGGTGCCCACCACCATCCTGGCCCAGCAGCACTACAACTCCTTTACGGAACGCATGCACTCCTATCCCGTCAACATAGGAGTCCTGAGCCGCTTCACGCCCCCTTCGGAGCAGAAAAAGACCATTTCGGACCTGCAGAAGGGCCTCTGCGACATCGTGATCGGCACCCACAGGCTGCTTTCCAAAGACGTTTCCTTTAAGAAGCTGGGCCTTCTTGTGATCGACGAGGAGCAGCGCTTCGGCGTCAGTCACAAGGAAAAGATCAAGCAGATGCGGGAGAACGTGGATGTGCTGACCCTGACGGCCACCCCCATTCCCAGGACCCTGCATATGAGCCTGGTGGGCATAAGAGACATGTCCGTTCTGGAGGAAGCTCCCCAGGGCCGCGTCCCCATCCAGACCTACGTCATGGAATACAACGAGGAGATGATCCGGGAGGGGATCGTCAGGGAGCTGTCCCGGGGAGGCCAGGTCTACTACGTCCACAACAGGATAGGCGATATCGAAGAGGTAACGGCCTCTCTGCAGAAGCTGGTGCCCGAGGCCAGGGTGGAGTTTGCCCACGGCCGCATGCCCGAAAGGCAGCTGGAATCCATCATGTACGAATTCATATCCGGCAGGATCGACGTGCTGGTGTCCACCACCATCATCGAGACGGGCCTGGATATTTCCAACGTCAATACCATCATCATCCGGGATTCGGACCGCATGGGCCTCTCCCAGCTCTATCAGCTGCGGGGCCGTGTGGGACGCTCCGGCAGGACGGCCTACGCCTTCCTTCTCTACAAGCGGGACAAGATCCTGAAGGAGGTGGCGGAAAAGCGCCTTGCCGCCATCCGGGAATACACCGACATGGGATCGGGCTTCCGCATCGCCATGCGGGATCTGGAGATCCGCGGGGCGGGCTCCCTTCTGGGCAGGGCCCAGCATGGACATATGACTGCCGTGGGCTATGATCTTTACTGCAAGCTTCTGGGAGAGGCGGTCAGGGCGGCAAAAGGCGAGGAGACGGTCCCCGAAAAGAACGTGACCGTCCACCTGAACGTGGACGCCTACATCCCCGAGTCCTATATCGTCAACGAGGAGCAGAAGCTGGAGATCTATAAAAAGATCGCGGCCATCCGGGGAACGGAGGACCACGATGAAATGGCAGACGAACTCAGGGACCGCTTCGGCGAGATCCCGGCCCCTGCGGGGAACCTTCTCCGGATCGCCCTGATCCGGTCGGTGGCAGCCCGCCTGGATATTTCGGACGTGACGGGAGACGCCGGAAGGATCGTCTTTACCATGGATCCCAAGGCGGCCATCCACGTGGAGCGGATCCCCATGCTCCTTAAAAAATACAGGGGGGCCCTGACCTTCACGGCCAAGGGGACGCCCTCCTTTACCTGCGTCTATAAGACTTCCGGCCTTGTGGTAAAGGACGAACAGATCCTTCTGAACGCGGTGGAGGGGCTCCTGCTGGACTTTTCCATGCTGCGCTAGGGCCGGGACAGGAAGGCAGGGGACCCGGATCAGAAAGAAAAGAAGAAAATAAGAAAACGGGAAAAGAAAAAAGCTCAGAGGCCGGAAAACCGGCTCTGAGCTTTTTTTGCGGGTCTGTATGTCTGCCCCGGAGGGGGATCAGGTCTGTACCTCGTCCTCCATGTTGTCCAGGAGGGAGATCTTGGTGTCGTAGAGCTTCTTGGACAGGTCCACGTAGACCTGGTGAGGGTTGACCAGACGTCTGGATTCCTCCCAGAGGGTATCCTGCTCCTCCAGGCAGTAGGCGCGGATGTCCATGGTCTTGGGAGATTCGTAGACGCATTCCCCGTCCACGAAGAGAGGAATCATGAGCTCGCGCAGGGTGAACTGGCCGGCTTTGAGGCGGGTGCGCTTCCAGGGCTCGTTGGGATCGAAGAGCATCAGATCCACGTCGTCCTTGAAGACCTCCTCGTCCATGCAGATCAGGTCCGCGATGATCTTGTGGTTTTCTTTGTCATAGACCCGGTAGATCTTCTTGTTGCCGGGGTTGGTGACCTTCTCAGAGTTCTCGGAGACCTTGATCTTGGGCAGGAAGGTGCCGTCCTTCTGCTGGATGGCGGCCAGCTTGTAGACGCCGCCGAAGGAAGGGTTGTCCTTGGCGGTGATCAGGTTGGTGCCAACGCCCCAGGAGGTGATGGCGGCGCCTTGGATCTTCAAAGATTCGATCAGGTGCTCGTCCAGGTCGTTGGAGGCGGAGATGATGGCATCCGGGAAACCGGCCTCGTCCATCATCTTTCTGGCCTTCTTGGACAGATAGGCAAGGTCGCCGCTGTCCAGACGGATGCCGTAGCCCTTCATTTCCACGCCCTTGTCCTTCATGTACTGGAAGGTCTTGATGGCGTTGGGAACGCCGGACTTTAAGGTATCGTAGGTATCGCAGAGCAGGATGCAGGCGTTTGGATAGAGGTCCGCGTAGGTCTTGAAGGCGGTGAGCTCGTCCTCGAAGCTCATGATCCAGGAGTGGGCGTGGGTGCCCTTGACGGGAACGTCGAAGAGCTGTCCGCACAGGACGTTGGAGGTGCCCACACAGCCTGCGATCACTGCGGCTCTTGCGCCGTAGGTGCCGGCGTCGGGACCCTGGGCCCTGCGCAGGCCGAATTCCATGATGCCGTCTCCCTTGGCGGCGTAGCAGATCCTGGCGGCCTTGGTGGCGATCAGGCTCTGGTGGTTGATGATGTTGAGGATGGCGGTCTCCATGAGCTGGGCCTCCATGATGGGGGCGATCACCTTGACCATGGGCTCTCTGGGGAACATGAGGGAGCCTTCGGGGATGGCGTAGATGGAGCCGGTGAAATGGAAGTTCCTGCAGTAGTCCAGGAAATCCTCGTCAAAAATGCCCACGCTCCTTAAGTAGGCGATATCTTCCTCACTGAAGTGGAGCTCCTTTACGTATTTGACCAGCTGCTCGATGCCGCACATGATGGAATAGCCGCCCCCGAAGGGGTTGTTGCGGAAGAAGGCGTCAAAGATGACGGTCTTGTTTTCATCCTTGTGCTTGAAGTAGCCCTGCATCATGGTCAGCTCGTACAGGTCGGTCAAAAGCGTCAGATTCTGTCTGTCCATAGTGTTTCTCTTTCTTATTATAATGGCGGGATATGGGAATGCGGGCGGAGTCTCCCTTTCCGTCCTCCCGGGATAGGGGACAGATGCCTTGCATAGACATCTGTCTTGACACTTATGCAGCTATCTTACTACTTTTGCGGTGGAAGTACAAGGGAGGAATCCCTGCAGAGACGGCGCAAACCTGCCTGTGAAAGGCGGGGAAGGAAAGAAAGCGGTCAGGCGGGCCCTTTTGTGCAGATTCTTTGCAGGGCATTGCATATTTGAATTCTTGACACGGTCTGATTCATAGTTTATTATTCTACAATGATATTCAGACCAGGGGTCTGAGATTTATTTGCGTGCGATTTTTCTTTATCGCAATAAAGCATCCGGTCAGTTAAAAGAAGACGAGCTGATCCCGGACGGAAAGGAAACGGAATGTATAAGAAAGTCAACCCGGATCTGAATTTCGTGGCCCGCGAGAAAGCGACCGAGAAATTCTGGAAAGACAACAGGATCTTCGAGAAGAGCATCGAAGAAAGGGAAGGCTGTCCTCAGTACATGTTCTACGACGGACCGCCTACCGCAAACGGCAAGCCTCATATCGGACATGTTCTGACCCGTGTCATCAAGGATATGATCCCCCGCTACCGCACCATGAAGGGCTATCAGGTGCCCAGAAAAGCGGGCTGGGATACCCACGGTCTCCCGGTGGAGCTGGAAGTCGAAAAGAAGATCGGCATCGAAGGCAAGGACCAGATCGAGGCCTACGGCATCGAGCCGTTTATTGAAAAGTGCAAGGAATCCGTATGGCAGTACAAGGGCATGTGGGAGGATTTCTCCGGCACGGTCGGTTTCTGGGCCGATATGGATCACCCTTATGTTACCTATTATGACGATTTCATCGAGTCCGAATGGTGGGCCTTAAAGACCATCTGGGACAAGGGCCTGCTCTACAAGGGCTTCAAGGTAGTTCCCTACTGCCCCAGCTGCGGCACCCCTCTTTCTTCCCACGAAGTGGCCCAGGGCTACAAGACCCTGAAGGAAAGATCCGCTGTTGTCCGCTTCAAGTGCGCAGACGAGGACGCCTACTTCCTGGCATGGACCACCACACCCTGGACCCTGCCCTCCAACACCGCCCTGTGCGTGAACCCCGAGGATACCTATGCCAAGGTAAAGGCCGCCGACGGCTATACCTACTACATGGCCCAGGCCCTTCTGGACAAGGTGCTGGGACCTCTGGCAAAGGAAGGCGAAAAGGCCTACGAGATCCTGGAGACCATGCCCGGCAAGGCTCTGGAATACCGCGAATATGTGCCTCTTTACGAGGAAGCCGCCCGCATAGCCGCAAAGCAGCATAAGAAGGCCTTCTTCGTACAGGTGGATGACTATGTAACCATGACCGACGGTACCGGCATCGTTCACCAGGCTCCCGCCTTCGGTGAAGACGACGCAAGAGTCGGCCGCAAATACGACGCTCCCTTCGTGCAGCTGGTAGACGAAAAGGGCTGCCTCAAGGAAGGCACTCCCTTCGCAGGCATGCGCTGCAAGCCCACAAAGGCCGAGATGGACAAGGGCGCCGTCAGCGCGGACCCCGAAGTCTTAAAGGATCTGGATAGAAGAGGCCTCCTCTTCGACGCCCCCAAGTTCGAGCACGACTATCCTCACTGCTGGAGATGCGGCACTCCCCTGCTTTACTACGCACGAGAGTCCTGGTTCATCAAGATGACGGCAGTCAAGGACGACCTGGTCCGCAACAACAAGGAGATCAACTGGATCCCGCCCACCATCGGCGAAGGAAGATTCGGCAACTGGCTGGAGAATATCCAGGACTGGGGCATCTCCAGGAATCGTTACTGGGGCACCCCTCTGAATATCTGGGAATGCCCTGATTGCGGAAAGCAGATTTCCGTGGGCAGCAAGGAAGAGCTGGGACAGCTCTCCGGCGACCCCGAAAACGCAAAGATCGAACTCCACAGGCCCTTCGTGGACAAGGTGCTGATCCCCTGCCCCGACTGCGGCGGCTCCATGAAGCGCGTGCCCGAAGTCATCGACTGCTGGTTCGACTCCGGCGCCATGCCTTTCGCCCAGTACCACTATCCATTCGAGAACAAGGAGCTGTTCGAGAGCCGCTTCCCTGCGGAGTTCATCTCCGAAGCCGTGGACCAGACAAGAGGATGGTTCTATTCCCTCCATGCGGAATCCACCCTGCTCTTCAACAAGCCCGCCTATAAGAACGTCATCGTCCTGGGCCTTGTACTGGACGGAGACGGCAACAAGATGTCCAAGTCCAAGGGCAACGCCGTGGATCCCTTCGACGCCCTGAACAAGCACGGGGCCGACGCCATCCGCTGGTATTTCTACCGCAACAGCGCACCCTGGCTGCCCAACAAGTTCCATGACAAGGCAGTTTCCGAAGGCCAGCGCAAGTTCATGGGTACTCTGTGGAATACCTATGCCTTCTATACTCTTTACGCAGAGATCGACCAGTTCGATCCCACAAAGCACAGCCTGGACTACGCCTCCCTGCCCGTTATGGACAAGTGGCTGCTTTCCAGGATGAATACCATGATCAAAAAGACCGACGAGGATCTGAACGAATACAAGATCACTGAGGCCGCCGTGGTCCTGGAGAACTTTGTGGACGAGATGTCCAACTGGTATGTCCGCAGATGCCGCGACCGTTTCTGGGCCAAGGGCATGGAGCAGGACAAGATCAACGCCTACATGACCCTCTATACCGCTCTGGTGAATGTCTGCAAGGCAGCGGCTCCCATGATCCCCTTCATGACAGAGGAGATCTACCAGAACGTGGTCCGTACCGTGGACGCATCCGCTCCCGAAAGCATCCATCTGTGCGACTATCCCGTATATGACGAATCCATGATCGACACTTCTCTGGAAGCCGCCATGGACGAAGTCGTCAGGATCGTCGTCATGGGCCGTGCCTGCAGGAACGCCTCCAATATCAAGAACCGCCAGCCCATCGCCAGGATGTTCGTCAAGGCCCCTGCAGAGCTGGGCGACTTCTATAAGGAGATCATCGAAAGCGAGCTCAACGTCAAGGAAGTCCGCTTCACCCAGGACGTCCGCGACTTTACTTCCTATACCTTCAAGCCCCAGCTGCGTACCGTAGGTCCCAAGTACGGCAAGCAGGTGGGCGGCATCCGCAAACACCTTTCCGAAATGGACGGCAATGCCGCCATGGACGAGCTGAACGAAAAGGGCGCTCTGAAGTTCGACGTAAACGGCGTGGAAGTCGAACTGACAAAGGACGACCTTCTCATCGACACGGCCCAGAAGGCCGGCTACGTATCTCAGGAAGACAACCAGTTCACCGTTGTCCTGGATACCAACCTGACCCCCGAGCTGATCGAGGAAGGCTATGTATACGAGCTGATCAGCAAGATCCAGACCATGCGCAAGGATTCCGGCTTCGAAGTCATGGACCGCATCCGTGTGAGCCTGACCGGCAATAAGAAGCTGACCCAGGTAGCCGAAAAGAACAGAGCCGCCATCACCGGCAAGGTGCTGGCAGAAGACCTGCTGGAGGGCGTAAGCCTGACCCATGAAAAGGAATGGGACATCAACGGCGAAAAGGTCAGGATCGGCGTAGAGAAACTCTGATATAAAACCCGGGCGGCCCTGCCGCCCGTCCATAGAAAGGATTAGAATGGCTAAAAGACCCACATTTAACTTTGATAAAGACTTATTCAAGAGAAGCGTTGAGTACAATGTAAGGACCATGTACCGCCGCACCATGAAGGAAGCCACAGAGCAGCAGGTCTTCCAGGCATCTGCTCTGGCCCTCAAGGACCAGATCATCGACTGCTGGATGAAGACCCAGAAGGCCTTTGAAGATCAGAACCCCAAGACAGTCGTATACATGTCCATGGAATTCCTTATGGGCCGTGCCTTCGGCAACGACGCCATCAACCTGATGGCCTACGGCGCCATCAAGGAAGCTCTGAAGGAACTGGGCTTCAAGATCAACGCCATCGAGGACCAGGAGCCCGATGCGGCTCTGGGCAACGGCGGTCTGGGAAGACTGGCAGCCTGCTTCCTTGATTCTCTTGCCACCCTCAACTACCCCGCCTACGGCGCCGGCATCCGTTACCACTACGGCATGTTCAAGCAGAAGATCGTGGACGGCTATCAGAAGGAAGTTCCGGACAACTGGCTGGAGCACGGCGATCCTCTGGAGCTGTGCAGGCCCGAATATACCCAGCACGTGCACTTCTACGGCCGCGTGGTATCCTATCCGGGCCCTAACGGCCGCACCATGTTCAAGCAGGCCGACTACAGGTCCGTCAAGGCCGTTCCCTATGACATGCCCATCATCGGCTACGGAAACGGCTTCGTAAATACTTTAAGGATCTGGGACGCAGAGCCCATCACCAACTTCTCCCTGGAGTCCTTCGACAAGGGCGACTACCAGAAGGCCGTGGAGCAGGAGACCCTGGCCAGGACCATCTGCGACGTCCTCTATCCCAAGGATGACCACTGGCACGGCAAGGAGCTGCGTCTGAAACAGCAGTACTTCTTCGTATCCGCCACCCTGCAGACCGCTCTGCAGAAGCACCTCAGGAACAACCCTGACCTGAGCAACCTGCCCGACAAGCTGGTCTTCCAGATGAACGATACCCATCCCACCCTGTGCGTTCCCGAGCTTATGAGACTGCTCATGGACCACTACGGACTGGAGTGGGACCAGGCATGGGATCTGACCACCAGGTCCGTGGCCTACACCAACCACACCATCATGTCCGAAGCCCTGGAGAAATGGCCCATCGACCTCTTCTCCCAGCTCCTTCCCCGCGTCTATCAGATCGTGGAGGAAATCAACCGCAGATTTGAGAAGCAGATCCACGACAAGTATGACAATACCGGCGTGGACGTGAACGAAAAGATCCGCAAGATGAACGTCATCTACGACGGACAGATCAGAATGGCCAACATGGCCATCGTGGCAGGCTTCTCCGTCAACGGCGTTGCCCGTCTCCACACCGAGATCCTCAAGAAGCAGGAGCTGAAGGACTTCTACGAGATGTTCCCCGAGAAGTTCAACAACAAGACCAACGGCATTACCCAGAGGCGTTTCATGGTCCACGCCAACCCTCTGCTGACCGAATGGATCAGCGACAAGATCGGCGAAGAGTGGATCACGGATCTGTCCCAGCTGCAGGAACTCAAGAACTGGGTGGACGACACCAAGGCCCAGAAGGAGTTCATGAACATCAAGTACAAGAACAAGGTCCGTCTGGCCAAATACATCGAAGAGCACAACGGCATCGAAGTCGATCCCCGCTCCATCTTCGACGTACAGGTCAAGAGACTGCATGAGTACAAGAGGCAGCTCCTCAACATCCTCCATGTCATGTACCTTTACAACAAGCTCAAGGCCAACCCCGACCTGGAAATGAACAAGAGGACCTTCATCTTCGGCGCCAAGGCGGCCGCCGGCTATGTCAACGCCAAGCTGACCATCAAACTGATCAACTCCGTGGCGGACGTCATCAACAACGACGAGTCCATCCACGACAAGATCAAGGTGGTCTTCATCGAGGATTACCGCGTATCCAACAACGAGATCATCATCGCTGCGGCTGACGTCTCCGAGCAGATCTCCACAGCCTCCAAGGAAGCCTCCGGCACCGGCAACATGAAGTTCATGGCCAACGGTGCTCCCACCATCGGCACCATGGACGGCGCCAACGTGGAAATGGCTGAGGAAGTGGGCGCCGAGAACATGTTCATCTTCGGTCTTTCCTCCGAAGAAGTCATTAACTACGAAAAGAACGGCGGCTACAACCCCATGGACATCTTCAATTCCGACACCGAGCTGCGTCAGGTCCTGGTCCAGCTGGTCAACGGAACCTATGCGAACGGCGATACCGAGCTCTTCCGCCCTCTGTACAATTCTCTGCTGCAGAGGAACGGCTTCGATCCCGCGGACCGCTACTTCATCCTGAAGGACTTCCGCTCCTACGCAGAAGCCCAGGAGAGAGTGGACAAGGCTTACTCCAACTCCAGAGGCTGGGCAAAGCTGGCCATGCTGCAGACAGCATGCTGCGGCAAGTTCTCCTCCGACAGGACCATCGAAGAATATGTACGGGACATCTGGCATCTTGAAAAGGTCCAGATCAAGTCCAGAAGAGGCAGAAAGCCCAAGACCCAGGCATAATAAGGCCGGGGCCCTCATAAGGATCCTTAAAGGGCAGGAATTCCACTGCGGAGTCCTGCCCTTTTCCGCGCCCTTTTTCCTGCTCTTTAACAGCCCCCCTATGGATTAAGGGGATGGAATCTACTATAATGGAAGAAATCCGGAGAGGTCCCTTATTCAGAGTGCGGCCCTTCGGACCCATATTTTTCAGAAACAGAGGATTTACATATGAAAATCGTGGTATTATGCGGCGGTCTCAGCACCGAGCGCAATATTTCCCTGATCTCCGGCACCAAGGTCTGCATGGCCCTCAGGGCCCGGGGACACAGGGCGGTCCTGGTGGATATGTTCATGGGCCTGGAGGAAGGAGCGGAGGATCCCGCCTCCCTTTTCGAAGATCTTCCCGAGATCATGCCCAGGAGCTTCGACGGCACGGCCCCCGATCTGGACCAGGTCCGGGCCTCCAGAAAGGGAGACGATCCTTCCATGATCGGCCCCGGCGTGATCGAGATCTGCCGGGCGGCGGACGTGGTCTTCATGGCCCTGCACGGCGCCAACGGAGAGGACGGAAGGATCCAGGCGGTCTTTGACCTTCTGGGCGTTCCCTATACCGGGTCCGGCTATGTGGGAGCCGCCATCGCCATGGACAAGATCCGGACCAAGGACATGGTCTCAGCCAGAGGTGTCAGGACGCCCGCATGGAAGACCTATGATAAAAAGGAGACGCCTGCGGAGGACATTATCGCTGATATAAAGGCACCCTGTGTGGTCAAGACCCCGGGCGGCGGCTCCTCCCTGGGCGTATATATCGTAAAAGACCAGTCGGAGGTGGAAGGAGCGGTCAGGGGCTGCCTGCAGTACAGCCGCCACCTTCTGGTGGAGGAACTGATCGAGGGAAGAGAATTTACCTGTGCTGTTTTAAACCACAGGGCTCTGCCCTCCGTGGAGATCGCCCCCCTGCAGGGCGGCTACGACTATTCCAACAAATATGTGGCCGGCGCCACCAGGGAGATCTG
>CAMOGQ010000053.1 GCA_946614165.1 uncultured Lachnospiraceae bacterium | reverse complement strand
GGCCCCGCCCCTACTGACACAGTATACTATATTTCTCCCCCGATTAGAACACGGGCGGATGGCCTGTCTTGTTAAAAGGGGATTAAAAATACGCCGCGGCCAGCCCGGACAGGGTCCTGGAGATCCCTTCCGGCATTCGGAAAACCATTCTTTTTGTTTTGGCTTGCCGTTCATAATCGCGGAAGTCTCTTTCGCTTCGGTAAGGGGATGTTATAAAATAGATCTTAGAAGGAAAGAAATGCTCCGCAGGGGGCGGAGCCTTAAAGAAAACGAAAGGAGATTTTTATGGGGTACAGCAAACTGTTTGAGAGGGGATGCATCGGCGGCCTGGAAATAAAGAACCGGATCGTCATGCCCGCCATGGGCTGCTCTCTGGCAGCCTCCACGGGGGATGCTTCTCCCGAGATCATCCGCTACTATCAGGACAGGGCCAGGGGCGGCGCCGGCCTGATCATTACTGAGATCACCCGGGTGGACGACGAGACCGGCGTGGGCACGCCCTGCCAGCTGTCCGTGACCGATCTGAAATTCATCTGCGGCCTGACCCGCCTGGCCGAGGCAGTCCACGCCTTCGAGTCCAGGATCTTTGTCCAGCTCCATCATCCCGGCAACCAGACGCCCAGCCGTCTGATCGGGGGCAGGCAGCCTTTCTCCGCATCGGATGTGACCTGCGCCGTCATCGGAGAAAAGCCCAGGGCCATGACCACGGAGGAAGTGGAAAAGCTGGTCCGCCAGTTCGTGTCCGGCGCCGTGGTCTGCCAGAGAGCCGGCATCGACGGCGTGGAGATCCACGCCGCCCACGGCTATCTGATCGGCCAGTTTCTCTCCCCTCATACCAACCGCCGCACCGATAAGTACGGAGGAAGCCTGGAGGGCCGCATGCGGGTCCTGGTGGAGATCATCATGGGCATCAAAGCCTACTGCGGAAAGTCCTATCCCATCTCTGTCCGCCTGGACGGCGACGAATTCATTCCGGACGGCCTGAAGCTGGAGGAAGCCGTGGTCATCGCAAAGACCTGCGAAAAGCTGGGGGTAAGCTGCATCAACGTATCCTGCGGCACCTATGAATCGGGCTATACCATCATCGAGCCCGCATCCCTCCCCGAAGCCTGGAAAAAGCACCTGGCAAAGACCATTAAGGAGAACGTCTCCATTCCCGTCATCGCCGTCAACAACATCAAGCATCCCTCCGTGGCGGAAGCTCTTCTGGAAGAGGGCGTCTGCGACTTTATCGGCATCGGCAGAGGCCATCTGGCGGATCCCGAATGGGGAAATAAGGCCAGGGCCGGAAAGGATGACAGGATCCGCAAGTGCATCGGCTGCATGGAATGCTTCCGCATCCTCAACCTCTGCCGTCCCCTGGAATGCACCCTTAACCCCGTCCTGGGCAGAGAACTCCATTTCGGCGACGATTGCCTGAACAGAAACGGCGGCGGCAGGAAGGTGGCCGTGATCGGCGGAGGCCCCGCCGGCATGCAGGCTGCCATCGTCCTTAAAAAGAGAGGCTTCGAGCCGGTCCTCTTCGAAAAGGAAAGCCGCCTGGGAGGCGCCATGAACCTGGCGGACGTGCCTCCCCACAAGGAGCTTCTGGGCGAGTTCATTGAGACCATGAAGCTGGAGCTGGAAGACCTGGGAGTGGATGTGAGACTGAATACGCCGGGCACGGCAGAGGCCTGCCGGGAGATCGGAGCAGACGCCGTCTTCCTGGCCACAGGCGGAAATCCCGTCGTTCCTCCTCTTCCCGGCATTGAAAAGGCCGTGACCAGCACCGATATCCTGACCGGAGCTGTAAAAGCCCAGGGCAGAAAGATCGCTGTCATCGGCGGCGGCGTGACCGGACTTGAAACGGCGGAATACTTAAGCGCAGACAACCAGGTCACTGTGGTGGAAATGCTGGGCGAAGTGGGCACCCTTCTCTATGCCAGCGCCCAGAAGCTCCTCTTAAAGAGGCTTTCCGACAACGGCGCCATCATCCGGACAAATACCGCCCTGGCGGCTGTCGGAGACGGATGCGCCTCCTTTAAGGACAGGGACGGAAACGTGACGGAGGAGCCCTTCGACCTGGTGGTCCTGGCCATGGGCGTAAGGTCCGACAGATCCCTCAGAGAGAGCCTGGAGGCAGAGGGTCTCCGGGTCATCCTGACCGGCGACTGCGAAAAGCCCGGCCAGATCCGGGAAGCCCTCCACTGTGCCTACGACAGGGCCTTCTACTTCTGATCTCCCGGTCTCTGATCCATTCATTCTGATCTGAAACGAAAAAAGCCCTGGCGGGGGTCCGGATGATCCGGACCGGGGCCAGGGCTTTCCTGTTCTCATATATTCTTAGCTGCCGGAAGATTTCTCTTCCGGAAAACTTCCGCCGCTTCTTACCAGTTCATGGACTCCACGGCCGCCTTCTCTGCGGGAAGGCCCTTTACATAGTGGTCCGTAAAGGCCTCGAAGCCTGCGATCTCTTCCTCGGTGGCTGCCAGAGTGGAGCCTTCCATGCCGGCAAAGATCTTCTGCTCCAGGTAGTCCTCCAGCTTCATGCCCTGACCGTCGATCAGGTAGGCTGCCAGGACTGCCATGCCCCAGGGGCCGCCCTCGGAGGCGGTATCCATTACGGTAACGGGAGCGTGGACGGCTGCTGCCAGATATCTCTGGGCAACGCCCTTTGTCTTGAAGAGGCCGCCGTGGCCCAGGATCCTGTCTACAGCCACGTTCTCTTCCTTCAGAAGGATGTCCATGCCCAGCTTGACGGCGCCAAGAGACGCATAGAGGTGGGCGCGCATGAAGTTGGCCAGGGTAAAGCTGCTGCCGGGCATTCTGGCAAAGAGAGGTCTGCCTTCGTTGAGCTTTGTGATGCCTTCGCCGGAATAGTAGCCGTAGGACAGAAGTCCGCCGCAGTCCGGATCGCCCTTCAGGGAATTCTCATAGAGAGCGCCGTAGAGCTTGCCGGGATCCGCGTCAATGCCCATCAGCTTTGCGAATTCGCCGAAGATCCCCACCCAGGCGTTCAGATCGGATGTACCGTTGTTGGCATGGGACATGGCAACGGGGAAGCCTGTGGGCGTGGTGACCATATCGATCTCGCGGTAAAGCTTTGAAAGCTTCTTTTCCAGGACGATCATGGCAAAGGTGGAAGTACCTGCGGAAACGTTGCCGGTACGGGGCGCTACGGAATTGGTAGCCACCATGCCGGTGCCTGCGTCGCCTTCCGAAGGAGCCAGAGGGATGCCGGCTTCCAGATTTCCGGACTCGTCCAGGAAAGCTGCGCCTTCGGGAGTCAGGGTGCCTGCCGCCTGGCCTGCTGTCAGGACTCTGGGCAGGATATCTCTGGTCTTCCAGGGATACTTCTTATCCGCGATCAGGGCGTCGAAGGCGTCGATCATCTTCTGATCGTAGTCCAGGGCCTCTGAATCGATGGGGAAGATGCCGGCTGCGTCGCCGATGCCGGTGATCTTTTCGCCGGTCAGTCTCCTGTGGATGTAGGAATCCAGAGTTGTGACGAAATCGGTCCTGTAGAGGTGCTCCTCGTTATCCAGGATGCACTGATACAGGTGGGCGATGGTCCAGCGGAGGGGAATATTGAAGTCAAAGAGCTCTGTCAGCGCGTCCGCTGCCTGCTGGGTATTGGAATTTCTCCAGGTCTGGAAGGGAGCGAGCAGCTCTCCGTCCTTATCGAAAGCCATGTAGCCGTGCATCATGGCGGAAATGCCGATGGCGCCGGTCTTTTTGATGGTCACGCCGTAGGTCTTTTCCACTTCCTTTCTCAGGGAGCTGTAGCAGTCGCGCAGTCCTGTGTGGATCTCGTCCAGGGAATAGGTCCAGATCCCGTCTACCAGGGAGTTTTCCCAGTCGTGGAAACCGATTCCGAGTACGTTTCCATTAAGGTCGATCAGGACCGCCTTGATCCTGGTGGAACCAAACTCGATGCCAAGTGCTGTTTTTCCGGATTCAATCAGTTCTCTTGCGCTCATGCTATCTCCTTTCCCGGCTCATTTTCGGTGCCCGGCGCTCTTTTGTGACTCTGCGGCCCAGTCCGCAGAAGATTCTTTTTATAGTATGTATATATCATAGCATCCGGCCCCTTCCAAATCCAGTTTCCAAAGCCGCCAAGCCGCGCAAAAATGTGACCGATTCCGACTTCTCTTTTCACAGAGTCTCCTCCTGTGTTATGATGGATCCGAAAGGAGGCTCCCCATGGAACTATTGCAGATGTGTCTTGATCTGACAGGAGAAAAAGTACCGGCTCTTCCCCCCGGCCATCCCCTGGGAGAGAGGCTGGTCAGCCCCGAATATTCCAGGACCGCCGGAGAGGTCAAGACCTATCCCCTCCTGGACGAGGAAAGAGTCTTCGCCCTCATCTGGAACATCTCCTCACAGAAAGAAGGCCGCTTTCTCCACTCCACCATGGTCCCCTCTCCCCGGCCCTTCGCCTTCCACATGGACATCTCCTCCCTGTCCCTGACCCAGCTCCATACCCACGACTATATCGAGCTGGGCTTCGTGGTACGGGGGCAGTTCCGCCAGATCATCCTGGGAAAAGAGATCGTCTTCCACGAGGGAGACCTGTGCCTGATCGACCAGAACTGCCTCCACCAGGACCGGCTGACCGGAGAGGACGCCGTGGTCCTCTTTCTGGGCATTTCCGGCTCCATGTTCGAGGAGATCATCGCCGAGAACCGGGACGAGGAAAAAATCACTGCCTTTCTGCAGGCCGCCCTGTTAAAGCAGAAGGACGTGCAGCAGTATATCCATTTCCGGCCGGGTCCCGACGGTGCGGAAGGGCTCCGCCGCTTCCTGTCTCTTCTTCTGGAGGAGCTCTGCGAAGGCGGGGCCGGCACCATCTATCTGAGAAAGGGCCTCCTGCTCCGGATCTTCCGCCTCCTCAGCACCCGCTACGAATTCGCCCTGTCCAGGGAGCAGAAGCAGACCATGCAGAATCTGATGCTGGACGAGATCCTTCAGTATATGGAGGACCACTGCGCGGACGTCACCATAAAGGACCTTTGTGAGACCTTCCATTTCCAGGAGGACTATTTCAACCGTCTGCTGAAGAAAAAGACCGGCAGGACCTATACCGCCTGCCTCAGAAAGATACGGCTCTCCCGGGCGGAGCGCCTCCTGAAGAAATCAGAAATGAGCGTGGAGGAGATCGCGGACGCCGTGGGCTACCAGAACCGGGGCTTCTTCTACCGGATCTTCCGGGAGGAATACGGCTGCACCCCCGCCCGTTACAGAGAAAGAGCTTCGGCCATGTAAACGGCCGAAGCTCTTTTATGTTTTTCTCTTATCCAGGTTTTTACTTTTGTTTCTTTTTCCTGTTTCCGTCCGGAGATTGTCCTTACTTCCTCAGAAGGCCGGAGAGCCAGTCGAAGAAGTCGGAGATCTTTTCCAGGATGCCCGCAAAGAAGCCCCGGTCCACGGTGATCTCCTTATCGGTGATGTCCACGTTCTCCTTAAGGTCCCTGTAGATATTGCCGGCCTGCTCCAGAAGGGAGTCCACGTCGATGTCCAGGGAGGAGAGCCTGTCGATCAGATCCAGGATCACTTCCTTCTGGTCATCGGTCAGAGTCAGGGTGTGCTCTCTGCAGTATTCCTCCATCATTTCACGGATCTCTTCCCTGGAATAGTTCTTTCCCAGTCTGGCCGCCTGCTCCTTGAGGGTGGAAAGCAGCTCGGAGGCTTCCTTGGCGCCGATCTCCTGGCCCAGGCTCTGGGTGGCGGTCAGCTCTTCGTTGGCGGCGTCCACTCTGTCCTCGTCCAGGCTCACGTGGGCCATGTCCTCATAGATGGAGGCGATGCCCACCAGGGCCGCGGTGCCGGAGATGCGGAAGGGGCCGGCCACCTTTACGTCCACGTCCTCCACGCCGGCGGTGATCAGGGCGTTCTGATACATTTCGGGAGTACAGTAGGTGATGTTCTCGGTGGTGACGCTGATGCCGTCTCCCTTTCCTTTCGATGTCACCAGGGCGGAGGAAAGGGCCCTTGTTCCGATGATATCGGAGGAGAGGTAATCTCCCAGGGCTTCATATTCCATCTGGTTGGTCACGTAGGATACGTTGACGGATTCTGTGTCCTTTACCCCCAGAAGGGAAAGGACCTCGGCCTTTTCCGAATCGTTCAGATCCTGTCCCAGGACCAGGTACTTCTCCTGGTCTGCCATGACCGGCATGGAAAGGGCGGATGCTGCGATCATGACGGCCGCTGCCATGGAAATCAGATTCTTTTTCATATGCATAGGAATTCTCCTTTTCGTTCGTTCTTTAGGATTCCGGATATTTTACTCCGGTCAGCCGGGCGGGTCTCCTCTTTCCGCCGCAATACCATTGTACCCCGGAGCGTCTTTTCCGCTCTTCCTTTTATGTTAATTCCCCCTTTCTCCTGATCCTCCGCCTCTTTCCATGAATTTTGTCTCCGTCTATGGTAAAATATCAGACAGACAGGACATTCATCTTTCGAAATGGGGAGCTGCTTTCCCGGCTTTTCCGGCACGCCTGCGGCCCGTCCCGGGAAGTCTCCCGCATTTCGTTTTTCACTGCACACGGAGGGTATGCGGATGGCAAAAAAGGAATGGACAAAAGAAGAACGCTACCGCGTTCTGAAAGACCCGGAAGAGATCCGGGATCTGTATGAAAGGATCACAGGGACCGATTACCGGCAGACCTATCATATCCAGCCTGTCACGGGGCTTCTGAACGATCCCAACGGCTTCGTGCACCATAACGGCAAATGGCACCTCTTCTATCAGTGGTGTCCCTGGGGGGCGGTCCACGGCCTCAAATACTGGTACCATACCGTGTCCACGGACCTGATCCACTGGGAGAATGCGGGCGTCTGCATAAAGCCTGACACGGAGTATGACAACAAGGGGGCCTATTCCGGCTCCGCCCTTTTAGGAAAGGACGCGATCTGCCTTTTCTATACCGGCAACCACAGAGATCCCGACTGGACCAGGAAGTCCTATACCTGCATCGTCAAGCTCTATGACGACGGCAGAAAGGCCAAGCTCCCCTGGCCCCTCTTCGGGCCTCATCCCGACTATACGGAGCATCAGAGAGATCCCAAGATCATCTACAACGAAGCCCAGGATACCTACTACATCATCATCGGCGCCCAGACAAAGGACAAGAGGGGCTGCGTGATCCTCTATAAGTCCAGAAACCTCCTGGACGGCTGGGAATTCGCGGGAGAGCTCAAAGTCCCCGGCTTCGAGAACTTCGGCGGCATGTGGGAGTGCCCCTCCATCGAACGCATCAGCGGCAGGGACGTACTCATCTTCTGTCCCCAGCACCTGCACCTGGCAGGCCGGGGGGAGAATACCAATCACAGCGGCTATATCCTGGGCACCATGGACTGGGACCAGCTGACCTTTACCCCTTCCGGCAACTTCCATGTCCTGGACTTCGGCTTCGATTCCTACGCCGCCGAGTGCGCGGCCAACATCGAGGACAGGGACTACGCGGTGGTGGTGGCCTGGATGGGCCTGCCGGATTCCGCCTATCCCACCGATGAGGAGGAGTGGCAGGGATGTCTGACCATGCCCAGGGAACTGACCGTCCGTGGACGGCGCCTGGTCCAGAAGCCTCTGGCCGACCTGGTGGCCCTGCGGGGCGAAGAAATCGATCCTTCCATGAAGGTCCTGCCCAGGGCCTGCGAAGTGGAGATCCTCTCCAGGGGCGGAGACCTGGATCTGAAGCTCTTTGCCCGTCAGGACGGATCGGGAGGCCTTTCCATCCACTACGACGACGAGGACAAGTTCGTCACCGTGGACCGGTCCGGGGTGGAAAAGCGCTTCAACACCCAGATGGGAGAAATCAGGGAGCACGCCCTGGAGAACCGCCTCTCCCACCTGCGCATCTATATCGACCGCAGCTCGGTGGAGATCTTCGTCAACAACGGGGACGCCGTTTTCTCCTCCAGGATCTTCCCCACGGCGGAGGAGAACAGCTTCGTGCTTTCCCCCAACGCCTCCATGCGGATCTGGAAGCTGGAGAGAGCCGTAAAGGAAGACTTCGTGATCTGATTCCCCGTCTGCACAGCAGACAATTACACAGCAGACAAAAATGCCGCCCGGGATATGCCCGGACGGCATTTTTTTACGTCTTATAGATTTTTACAGCTTGTAGGTCCTTTTCCTGTTTTTGTAGAGGAAGGCCGCGATGCCCGAAAGAGCAGCCGCCGCCAGGATCCAGGCCCAGACCGGGATCTTTTTTATGTTGAAGCAGCGGACGTTGATCCACATCTGGTTGATGGTCTCGGAAACGGAGGCGTCGAAATAGACCATGATGGAGGATCTCTCCAGCACATCCTCCGCAGGATACTGGGCCGCCAGCTGACGGTCCGCCTGGTCCGCGGGAACGGTCAGGATATAGTCCTCGTCCTCGTTGTCGTCCACGAAGAAGTAGCCCAGGGGATAGTCCAGGGTGTCTTCCTCCTCCTCTTCGGCCCCGTAGCACCAGTCGGCGTACTCAAAGACCCTGGTGTCGTCCTCTCCGCCCGTGATGACGGAAGTGTAGCCGATGTAATACATGTTCCGGATCACGTTGTCGGGCCTGGAGCAGAAGTTGATGAAGGCTTCCGCCGCATGCTGCTTGGCCGGATCCTGTTCGATGCCGGCTTTCAGCATGACCCAGCCGTCAAAGTAGATGTTGGTGGACTCCACGGGCACGGCGAAATTGAGGGTATAGTCGTCTTCATCGGCCTGGTCCATGGTATAGACCGCGTCGCCGGACCACTGGTAGTTGGCCACCACCTTGCCGGTGATCATGTCCGCCTTGCCGGAGTCGGTCTCGAAGGAATAGGCGTTGTCCTTGACGGACTGCAGCCAGTCCTGTACGGCGGCGATGGTCCCGGGAGAGACGTCGTTCATCTCGTTCTGGAGATTCAGGTGATAGTCCGGATCCTCCTGGAAGGCTTCGCTGGTCAGAAGGTCTTTCTTGATGGCGCCTACGGCCGCGAAATAGGAATCGCGCACGTTGTCCTTGATGGTGACCTGTCTTCTGTAGGAAGGATCGTTCAGGACGCTCCAGGAGGAGGCGTCCTCTTTTGTGACCACGTCGGGATTGTAGACGATGCCCGTCACGCCCCACATGTAGCCGGCCGCGTAGCGGCTCCAGGGCTCTCCTTCGATCTCCGATTCGTCAAAGACCCTGCGGATATAGGGGGAGAGGCCTTTTGTGTAGTAGTTGTATTCGTTCTCTTCGTCGAAGAATCCGTCGGAGAGGGGCACTACCTTCTTTTCGGCCATGAGCTTCATGAACATGTACTCGGAGGGACAGACCAGGTCATAGACGTCTCCCAGGGTCAGCATGTTGTAGAGGTCCTCGTTGGTGCCGAAGGTGGAATATTCCACGGCCACCTTTTTGCCGTAGGTCTCGTAGTACCATTCCTCGAAGTCCTCCACCATGGAGTTCTCTCCGATGATGTCTCCGCTCTCCAGGTCGATGGTCTCTTCCTCGTCCCAGTCGCCCAGGTCGATATATTCTTCCCAGTTGCAGACCCGGAGCACCACGTCGGCTTCGGGATGGGAGGCTGCCTGCGCAGTCAGGGAAGGGCACCACAGTGCGCCTGCCGCCAGGGAAGCTGTCAGCAGAATTACAGAAAAGCCTGTCTTTTTCATCTTGCGGCCCTCCCTTCTTCTTTCATGGCCCGGATGTTGGATCCGGCCACGATCAGGATGACCACCAGGAAGATGACCGTTGACAGGGCCCAGAGGGCTGTCTTGATGGTGGTCTGGGAACCCTTGGTGGCATTGACCACGTAGGTGGAAATGGTATCGAAGGTAGCGGGCTTTGTATAGGTGGCGATGAAGTAATCGTCCAGGGAGAGGGTGATGGCCAGAGAAAATCCGGAGATGACGCCGGAAATGATCTGGGGCAGGACCACGCTCTTCAAAGCCGTAAAGGGAGTGGCTCCCAGGTCCAGGGCCGCCTCATAGATGGAGGAATCCATCTGCTTGAGCTTGGGGGTCACGGACAGAAATACAAAGGGAGCGCACAGGGTCACATGGCCGGCCACCAGGGGGATATAGGTATCCTTGCTGATGCCCAGCACCACCACCAGGAGGATGCAGATGGAAAAACCCGTCACTACGTCGGCGTTGATGACCGGGATCTGGTTGATGGTGGAAATACCGGAGTTCACCCTTCTGGAGGAGTAGAAGGCGCCGATGGCGCCAACGGTCCCCAGGATGGTGGCCAGGGCCGCGGAGCCCAGGGCCAGGGCCAGAGTCCCCAGGATCATGTTCCGAAGCTCCGGGGTGGTGAACAGGGTCACGTAGTTATGCAGGGAAAAGCTCCGGATGGCGCCGATGTTGGTGGCGCCGGTGAAGCTGTATACGGCCAGGATCAGTATGGGGGCATAGAGAAACACAAGGACCAGGCCGATAAAAATGCCGCTTGCCGCAGATGTTTTTTTCATAGTCTTGCACCTCCCATAGCGCGGGAATCCTCATCTTCCATGCCGCTGGTCAGCAGGGTGAAGATGCAGATGATGGCCAGCAGGATCAGGGCGATCATGGAGCCGCCGTGCCAGTTGTAGGCGGAGAAGTAGCTGCCGATGAGGGAGCCCATGATATAGGTGGAGTTGTAGAGCATATCCAGGACCACGTAGTTGGTCATGGCCGGCAGAAAGACCATGGAAATGCCGCTGACGATGCCGGGCACCGACAGGGGCAGGGTGATCTTCAGAAAGGCCGCCTTCTCGTCCGCTCCCAGGTCCTTGGCCGCCTCGATCAGGGACCGGTCCATCTTGGACAGGGTGGTATAAATGGGCAGGATCATAAAGGGCAGGAAATCGTAGGTCATGCCTATGACCGCGTTGAAGAAGGGAAACATGGCAAGGTTCCCCTCGATCAGGGTCAGGATCTCCTTGAGGGCCGTAATGCGGAGGGAGAAGTTGATCCACATGGGCATGATAAAGAGCATGACCAGGACGGACTTCTGCTTCAGGCGGCTGTTCGCCAGGATGTAGGCCGTGGGATAGGCGATGCAAAGGCAGACCAGGGTGGTCACCGCCGCGATGGCAAAGCTGTAGCAGAGAGTCCCCAGGGTATTGGGGTCCGTAAAGAATCCCGTCAGGTTGCTTAAGGTAAAGTGTCCCTGTCCGTTGGTAAAGGCATAGTAGAACAGGACCAGCAGAGGCGCCGCCACGAAGACCAGAAGAAAGAGGGCATATGGCAGAGCCAGATTTTTTCTGGAAAATCTAAGAACAGTCACTGGCATTCCTCCTTACTTCTTCAGGGCGAAGCTCATCTTTTCGATGGGCATGATCAGGCCCACATGGTCGTCCATGTTCCAGAGATACTCGTCGTCCACGATGAAATCCTGCTCCAGGTCGGTATGGATGACATAGGAGTAGTGGTCGCCCTTGTAGATCAGGTTGCTGATATAGCCTTCCACCAGGCCCTCGTCCACTTGGTCGGTCATGCGGATATCCTGGGGCTGGATGGAGATGACGATCCTGGTCCTTCTGGGGTCGATGACTTCTCCGTTGGCATCGATGATGGTGCCGTCCTCCTGGCGCTTCGAGCCGGGAATGATCCTGGTCACGGAGGTGTCCAGGGTATGGCCGTTGTATTCCAGACGGTGGCTGTCGTTGATATCGGCGGTAAAGTAGTTGGTATGGTCCTCGGCGATCATGACGTGGATGGAGTCGGGAGCCAGACAGATGCCCACCTGGTCGCCGGGCTTTGCCACATGGACGCTTCTGGCCACCATTTCGTTCTTTCCGGACTCGATGGTGATCTCATAGTGCATGCCCTTGAAGATGACGGAGGTGACAACGCCGCGGATGGTGCCCTTTTCGGGGGCTGTCAGCTCCACGTCCTCGGGACGGACCACCGCCGTGATGTGAGTGCCTTCCTCCACGTCGTCCACGCAGATGAACTCGCCGCCGCAGAAGCGGGTCTTCAGATGCCCGGTCATGATGCCGTTGAAGATGTTGGACTCGCCGATGAAGTCGGCCACGAAGGCGTTTCTGGGCTCGTTGTAGATGTCTTCGGGGGTGCCCAGCTGCTGCATCTTTCCTTCGGACATGACCACGATGCGGTCGGACATGGTCAGGGCTTCCTCCTGGTCATGGGTGACGTAGATGAAGGTGATGCCCAGGTCGTCGTGCATCTGCTTGAGTTCCAGCTGCATTTCCTTGCGCATCTTCAGGTCCAGGGCGCCCAGAGGCTCGTCCAGGAGCAGGATCTGGGGCTCGTTGACCAGGGCCCTGGCGATGGCGATCCTCTGCTGCTGGCCGCCGGAAAGGGTGGAGACGGACCGGTTCTCGAAGCCTTCCAGGTCTACCAGATCCAGGACCTTCTTGACCTTGCGGGCGATCTCCTCCTCCTTCATCTTCTTCTGGCGCAGGCCGAAGGCGATGTTGTCATAGATGTTCATATGGGGGAAAAGGGCGTACCTCTGGAAGACCGTATTGATGGGCCTTTCATAAGGGGGCAGGGAGGTGATGTCCTTTCCGTTTAAAAGGATCTGGCCCTCGGTGGGCAGGTCGAACCCCGCGATCATGCGCAGGGTCGTGGTCTTGCCGCAGCCGGAAGGACCCAGAAAGGTGACGAACTCGCCCTTTCTGACTTCCAGATTAAAGTCGGAGACAGCGGTAAAGCCGTCCTCGTAGACCTTGGTGATGTGCTTCAGTTCGATGATGTTCTCATTCTGCATGATAGATCTCCCCTCTTTTTACAGCCTGTCCTGCAGGATTATTTAAAATGTCGGCGGTGTGCTGACCCAGATAAAGCGGGCCGGCCTGGCCGTTGTATTTTCGATATAGTGGCCGGTATCCGAAGGGAAATAGAAGCTCTCCCCTCCCTTGACCGTAAATTTTCTGTCTCCCAGGTGGAGGCGGATCTTGCCGGAGAGCACATATCCGAACTCCTCCCCTTCGTGGGCCTCATGGCGGAACAGCTCCTGATGGGGCTGAAGCGTCACCAGCAGGGGCTCCATCTGGTTCTTCTGGGCCGAAGGCACGATCCACTGAATGGAATTGCCTCCCTCGTCGATCTTCTCGAAAAAGCCTTCCTCCGAAAAGACCACCTGATCCGGCTGGGCCTCCCGGAAGAACTCCGAAGGGGTGGTCCCCAGACACTCGATCAGATCCAGAAGGGTGACTACGGAGGGAGCCACCAGGCCGTGCTCCAGCTGGGATATATAGCCCTTGGTCAGTTCGGTCCTGTCCGCCAGTTCCTGCTGGGTCAGGCGGTTGAGGTTCCTGAGCTCCTTGATCTTTTTTCCTATGTTCCTGTTGATCTGTTCAGCTTCCATTTCTGCCTTTCTGCCGGTCTGCCGGGCCGCATCACCCGTTACAGTGTTATTAAACTTTGAATCATTTTTTGCTAAACTGCGGCATCCTTTTCGATTATAGTCTTATTAAACTTTTTGTCAATTATTAATTGACTTTTCCTGCCGCCGAAAAAAGAGGGAAAATACTGAAAATAACAGACAAATGCACGAAAAAGAGAAAAAAAGACAGAAATACAGAAAAAGCAGAGGGAAAAGCAGGCAAAAAAAGCCCTGCGGGGACGGAAGGGCCTTTATGGGGCAGGCTCCTTTACTTCGTCACCGCGGGGGCAGCGCTCTTATTTCTTTCCCGAAAGCTCCCAGAAGGCCACCGCGGAGCAGGCGGCCACGTTCAGGGAATCCACCCCGTGGGCCATGGGGATCTTTATGGTATAGTCGCACATGTCTATGGTCTCCTCCTTAAGGCCGTCTCCCTCCGCTCCCAGAAGGACTGCCAGCTTCTCTTCTTCCTGAAGACGCCTGTCCCGGATGGAGACCGTATCCTTCCTGAGGGCCAGGGCGGCGCACTGAAAGCCCAGGGCCTGCAGACGCCTCACATAGGGAAGGCCCCCTTCCATCCCGGTGTTTTCCAGATAGGTCCAGGGGATCTGGAAGACCGTTCCCATGGACACCCGGGAAGCCCTGCGGTAGTAAGGGTCTGCGCAGGCGGAGTTTATAAGGACCGCTTCCATCCCCAGGGCCGCCGCGGACCGGAAGATGGCCCCCACGTTGGTGGGATTGGTCACGTTCTCCAGAACGGCGATCCTTTTCATGGAAGAGATCAGGTCTTCCACCCGGGGAAGGGCCGGCCTTTCCATGCAGCAGAGAAGCCCCCTGGTCATGGGGATATTGGTGAGGGCGCGTATGGTATCGGAATCCCCCGTAAAGACGGGGATATCCCCCAGCCGTTCCAGGACCGGCGCGGCTTCTCCCTCTGCCTGCCTTCTTTCCACCAGGGCCGATACGGGCCTGATCCCCGCCGCCAGGGCCCTTTCCGCCACCTTGGGGGACTCCGCTATAAAGAGCCCTCCGTCCGGTTCGTAGAAATGCCGCAGCTGGGTCTCGTTGAGCCTTGCAAATATGTCCAGTCTTTCGTCGTTATAATCCGTGATCTCGATCAGTTCCCTCATGGTCTCCTCCCGCCTTTTCTTCTGCCCTCCCATCATAGCAGAAAGAAGGGCCCCGCAGGCTAAAATATGTCCAAAATCTTTCCAAGTTTTCTGTAGCGGTCCATGTAGTATATAATCAGTATGAGAAACAACGCCATGGAGGAAATCAGATGGCCGGCAATGATCTGCGCATCGGAAACATCGCAAAAATCTATTATGACACAGTACTGAACCAGAGCACCCCCAAGCAGCTCCGCCTTCTGGACGCCTTTTTCCCGGACCTGCTGGTCAGGGAGGTCCCCTCGGACCGGCATACCAAGGTCCCGGCGGAGTTCAACGACCTGGACGGTTACATCCACGCGGTCCGCTGCGGAAAAGGCTTCTACACCGGGAACTCCACCCGGGTCATTCAGATCCTGGGAAGGCTGACCGGCACGGCCAGGGGGAGCGTGGAAAAAGAGCGCCGCACGGCGGGCATGATCCAGACCAGGATTGCCGGAGACCTGGCCAATGACATGCAGAAAGCGGAAAACCTCCGGGATCTATGGGCTCTGCGCTTTGCCTCCATGGACCAGGACCAGCTGGACCTTCTGATCCGCCAGTTCACCGACTACCTCAACGCCCTCTACAGGGACCGCATGGAAATGTCCCCTGCTGACCGGGAAAACGAGCTCTTTCCCATCCGGGACGAGGTCTTCCACGACCTCTGGTACAACATCGCCGAGGAATGGACCGCCGGCTATATCGACGGCTACGCCAACGCCTTCACCTGGCTGACCCTGGGCGCCCTGCTCAGGGACGAGATCTACCGGGTCATCTACGTCTACGATCCCCAGTTCGTGCCCCGCAGGGAGCATCCCATCCACGCGGACCACGACTACTTCTACGAAGGAGACGACCTGGACAGACGCTTTCCGGGCATCGAATGGTACTGCGACCGGTGCGGCGCCTATCTCAACGACCAGGAGGGCTTCGACGACCACCACCATTTCTGGAAATGCAGGGTCTGCGGCTACAAAAACCCCATCGGGATCGAAGAGATCTACGACAGCGAGGAGGACTACAAAAACGGCAATCCCACCGACCGGGACATGTTCTTCAGGGCCCTCAGGGAAAGGACCAGGGAACTGGAGGAGGAAGACCCCTCCTGACATAAAAACGCGAAAAAGGACAGAACGGACGCCCCGCAGGGTATCCGTTCTGTCCTTTTTCATGCGGGTGCTCCGGGGCCTTTTTAAAAACCGGGCTCGCGGAAATCCCCGCCGTTATAGATATGCTCTTCCACCTCTTCCGGAAGGTTTTCGGAATGATATCCCTTCATCAGATCCTTCATTTCCAGAAATCTGGCATAGACCGGATCCCAGGAAGCGGCAAAAGCGGGATCTTCTCTCTTATCTTCCAGGCCGGCCCATCCTTCCAGCTCACGCATGATCCATGCCGACGCCTTCTCCGCGCCGAAGCAGTTCAGATGGTCTCCCTTGTCAAAGGTATCCGTGGACCAGTCCAGACCGATCTCATCCACATGCAGGTTCAGGTCCAGATACCGGATCCCGATCCTGTCCGCCAGCTTCTGCAGGGCGTTGTGCTTGGCCATATGGTAGTTGATGGGGGAAGGGGCGGACCAGAGGACGGGTTCCGCTCCGTGCTTCCTGCACATGGCGCAGATCCCGGTCAGTGCCTGGGCCGGCGTAAACCGGATGTCCTCCGCCTCCTCCGTGGGCTTCATGTACCTGGCCTCTCCCTCGTAGGGATCCGAGGATTCGTTTAGGATATAGCCCTTGAAGTAGAGCCTGTATCCCCTCTCCTTCCAGACATACTTCCAGACATTGTGGAAGCGGAGCCCCTCAAACAGATCGTAAAAGATTTCGGCCGTCATGCTCTTGGCAAGACGCTTTTTTTCCGACCGGTAGAGCAGGTTGCTCTCGATCAGCACGACCTTGGGCGACTGGGTCCGGAAGGCCTTTTTCAGGACCATATAGCATTCGGGAAGGGTCAGGCCGTCGCACCCCACGTTCAGGGCGGTATATCCCTTCTGTCCCCAGAGGGTCATGGGGTTGAAGTCCATGCCGCTCTCGCTGTCGCCCACGTTGATGATCTCGATGGTCCAGGGTTCCTCGCAGCTGAGCATGGCCGTCCTGGCGTTCCTGTCCTGGATATATCCTTCGGGATACCACTTTCCGGCGGAAAAGACTGTATTAAGTATAAGCAGCAGGACCAGAAGGCCGGCCAGAAAGCCGGCGATCCTGAGCAGGGTGTTCTTACAGCGCACGCTTTAAGTACCTCCTGTTGACTGATAATAAAGGATGCTTTCTGCCTAGAAGCCCGCGTAGATCAGCTCCACCGCCTGGAAGCCGGCCCCGTAGGCGCCGAAGATCAGGATGGCGGCGATCAGCAGATAAAAGGCAGACCAGCGAAGGAGCAGGGGTCCCTGCAGGATCTTTTCCTTAAGTCCCAGTTCCTTCTCCCGGCAGATATCGATGATCAGGATCACGATGATGCCGAAGACAATGGCCAGATAGTCCGCCTTTTCCAGAAGGATGGCCCTCTGGTCGGTCAGGATGTTCCAGACCCCTCTCTTGGGGAAGAAAGGACCCGTAAAGATATGGGCGAACAGGGTCAGGCCCTGGTGCATGGTCTTTGCCCTGAAGAAAAGCTCGCCGGTAAAGATAATGACCCAGGTCCGCATCATGTTGAGGGCGGCGTACCAGGGCGTCTTTGACGAAATATGAAGCCTGTCCTCCAGTTTGTCTATGAAGGGCATGAGGGCCGTCTCCGCCAGAAGGATGACGAAATAATAGAAGCCGTAAAAGATGTAGGTCCAGCTGGGCCCGTGCCAGAGGCCCGTGGCCAGCCATACGGGCAGCAGGGCCATGGCGGAGGTCCCCACCATGGAGGCATACTTGCCCCTTGACTTTCTCAGCTTCTTGTTGACGTTCTTGACGGTCCTGGACATGGATACTGCGTAGAACAGGTAGGTCCTGAACCAGGTACCCAGGGAGATATGCCAGCGTCTCCAGAAATCCGCGGCGTTCTGGGCCATAAAGGGCTGACGGAAGTTCTCCGGAAGTCTGATGCCCAGCATCTCGGCGCCGCCGATGACGATGTCTATGCTGCCGGAAAATTCCATATACAGCTGGATGGTATAGGCCACGGTGCCCAGGATGACCATGATGCCGTGCATGTGATAGTAGTTGTCATAGACGCAGGTGACCACGCGGGCCAGACGGTCCGCCACCATCATCTTTTTGAAAAGGCCCAGCAGGATTCTGAAAAGGCCGGAGGAGATCCGGTCCATGTTCAGGGACTCTCCCTTCCAGAGCTGCATGGCCGTATCCTTGTAGGAGGCGATGGGGCCTTCCATGACCTGGGGGAAGAAAAGGATAAAGAGTCCCAGGCGGAAGGGATTGTGGTCCGCCTGGATCTTTTTCCAGTAGACATCCACCAGATAGCCTATGGCCTCCAGGGAATAGAAGGAAATGCCGATGGGGAAGAAGGACCACACAGGGATCTCCAGACGGATTCCGAGAGGGGAAAGAAGGCTGCCTATGTTTTCCAGGGTGAAGTGCAGGTACTGGGAAACGAAAAGGACCGCAAGAATGACCAGGATGCCAGAGACAAGGATCCTTTTTGTTCTTTTTTCCGTCTCCTCCTTCAGGGCCTTCTTTCCCGCCTTGTCCAGGGCAGGGAGTTTTTCCTCCGTCTCCTGCCGTATCCGCTCCATGCGGATGCCGCACTGCCAGATCAGGACCGTCAGCAGGATGGGGATGATGATCCATTTGCTGTTGGCCAGGAAAAAGAGGCAGCTGAAGAAAAGAAGGATATAGGGCCTGACTCTGGCAGGGACCAGCTGGTAAAAGATCAGTACCAGCGGCAGAAATACCAGAAGATACAGGTTCTCATGATAGGCCAAGATTAATCCTCCAGTTTAGACTGAATCAGGTTCCAGATCGCCTCTGCGCTGTTGAAGTTCTCCACGGTCATTTCGGAAGCGCTGATCTCCACGTCGAATTCTTCCTCGATCTCGGAAATCAGACTGATAATGGCAAAGGAATTCAGCAGATGATCGTCGATCAGTGCCGTCTCGTTTTCATAATCGATGGAATCATCGATCTCTTCCAGGATCTCCAGCAGTTTTTCCATAGTCTTTACTTCCTTTCCGCCCTTTCCGGGCTGTTCAGTTCAAAAGTCTCCATTCTCTCCCTTACGCTTCTAAAGCCTTCCTCCCGGCAGTGCAGGACCACCTGGGGCAGCTCGTGGCTCAGAAACAGGGACATGCCTTCCATGGCGCAGTAGGCCCCGGCCTGGTCGAAGGAGAGCACGTCTCCTTCCTCAATGCCGTTCAGGCGGCAGGACTGAACCATGATATCATTTACTGTACACAAAGATCCGCAGACTGTCCACTCCGAAGGCGCATCTTTCCTCTCCGGGATCTGGCGGATATAGGGCTCGTACATGCCCTTGATCTGGCCGTCGTAGCCGATCTGGTGGATGCCGCCGTCCGTGATCAGGTAGCCTTTGCCGTCGCTGGTCTTCCTGTCCAGGACCCTGGTCAGGTAGGACCCGCACATGGCGGAAAGGGCCCTGCCCATTTCGATGCAGATCTTTCCCTTCCATTCCATGGTCCGGGCAAGGTCCGCGAAGGCCTTCAGGTTCTCTCCGCTGATGCTGTCGTCCTTATCCTTCTGGAAATAGGATACGGCAAAGCCGGTCCCGTACTCCAGAAGAGGAACGGTAAGTCCTTCCTCCTCCAGGGAAAGCAGGAACTGGTCCAGCATCTTCAGCTCCTTTGTCTGCTTGCGGATCATCCGCTTCATGGTGCCGGAGAAGAAATGCAGGCCGTCCACGCTCAGATAAGGCTCCTCTTTGGCCCTCCGCATCAGGTTTCTGACCGTATCCTGGTCCATGCCGAACTGGTTGCCGCTGGTCAGGCGGGGATAGCAGCGGATATGAGTCCGGTGCTCTCTGCTCCATCTGCACAGGTGGTCGAACTGCTGCATGGATTCGGCGGTATAAATGCTCTCTCCCTGTCCGTATTCCAGGATCTCTTCCAGGTCCGCGCTCTTTTTCAGAACGCCGGAAATCAGGAGCTTTGCGGGGGCGATGCCCATCTTCCTGCAGATCAGGAACTCTCCCATGGAGCAGACCTCGATGCGGTCCGCCAGCTCCGCCATGGTCTCCAGGATAAAGGAGTTGGCCTTCATGGAATAGTTGATCCCGATCTCCGGCCCCAGAGCCTCCCGGAACCTGGCCATTTCCTCCCTTAATATATCCGTATCGTATAAGTAAAAGGGCGTCTCGAATTTCCCGGCCGCCTTTTCAATGATTTCTCTGCCAATCAGCCGCATCAGATACCCTGTTCCTTTCTGATCCTGGCCCTGTCGATCTTTCCGTTCTTGTTCAGGGGCAGGCTGTCCAGCTTGATGAACTTGTTGGGGACCATGTAGACCGGCACCTTCTCCTTAAGGGCCCGCCTCAGCTCCCTGGGCTCGGCCGTGCCGGTATAGAAGGCGACGATCCGGTTCTTTTCCTCCTGGAAAACGCAGCAGGCCCTGGTAAGGCCCTCCAGAAGGCCCAGGTTGGTCTCGATCTCTTCCAGTTCGATCCGGTGTCCCATGTGCTTGATCTGGAAATCCACTCTGCCGGCAAAGTAATAATTGCCGTCTTCTCCCAGGAAGCATGCGTCTCCCGTCCGGTAGGTCCGTCTCACGCTCCCGTCGGGGAAGGTATAGGAAATGAAGCGGTCCGCTGTCTGCTCCGGGTTATGATAATAGCCCGCCGCCAGGGACTCTCCGGCAACGCACAGTTCCCCTGTCACTTCTCTCTCCGTGATCAGCTTCCTGTCCGGATCCAGAAGGATGATGTCTCTTCCGGGGAAGGGGATGCCGATGGGGATCCTGTTCATGTTTTCCGCGCTCTCGGTAATCCTGTAATAAGTACAGTTGCAGGTGATCTCGGAGGGGCCGTAAAGATTGACATATTCGGCGTCCGGGACCGCTCTCTGCCAGAGACGGAGGTGTTTGACCGGCATGACCTCGCCGCTGAACATGATCAGGCGAAGGCCGGAGGGCACCTTATAGTCAAAGCCCTTCATGCCGGAAATGATGCACAGGGCCGATACCGCCCAGATCACCACCGATACCTTTCTGTCGATCAGGTAGTCCAGAAGCCTTGCCACCGTGGAGAAATACTCCCTGGGGATCATGACCATCTCGGCTCCCGTCATCAGGGAAGAATAGATGTCCTTGACGCTGACGTCGAAGTCAAAGGGGGCCTGGCCTCCCAGGACGTCGTCCCCGCGGATCCCGAAGATCTTCGTAAAATGTCCGATAAAGTCGATCACCGCTCCCTGGCTGACCGCAACGCCCTTGGGGACGCCGGTGGAACCGGAGGTAAAGACCGCGTACAGCAGGTCCTCCCTTCCCATGGCCTCCCTGATGGGACCAAGGTCGCTGTCAAAGCTTCCTTCCGCCGCTCTTTTCAGCAGGTCTTCCATGGGAAGGACCCTTCCTTCAAAGCCGGTGGCTTTCAGGGTCTCCTCCAGAGAAGGATCCACGATGACGGCGGCTGGCTCCAGTACTTCCAGGATCCTGCGGATCCTTTCCGCCGGCTGCTCGGGATTGATGCTGACGTAAAAGCCGCCGGCATAGACTGTGCCGTACATGCAGGAGAGCACGTGGACGGTCTTTTCCGCAAAGACGGCCACGGGGCTTTCCTTTTCAAGAAACTCCGCAAGCACGTGTCCGACCGCCTCGGCTTCCCTCTGCAGCTCTCCCCAGGTAAGGACAGAGTCTTTGTCGGAAACGGCGCGTTTGTCAGGGCACTCCCTGGCCCTTTCTTCCAGATAATCTATGATCGTATGACTGTTCATGATCTGTCTCCCATAAAAATGCAATACCAATACTATAAGCCATAGAAGCAGGGCTTTTCCATAAGCTTTACAAAAATATGTGAAGCCTTCTGACCGAAAACTGCCTTCTTTTCCCGGTTCCTGCCGAAAATAATCCGGATGCCATGTTATCATAACACGTTTTATGCCCCGTGTCTAAAGGTTGTATCCGTCTCCGGAAAAAGCATGGCAAAGAAAAAGCCCTTGGAAACTCGGCGTTTCCAAGGGTTTTCCTGATCGGAGTGACGGGATTTGAACCCACGACCCCTTCGTCCCTAACGAAGTGCGCTA
>CAMOGQ010000052.1 GCA_946614165.1 uncultured Lachnospiraceae bacterium | reverse complement strand
TCACCGCCCTCTTCGGCGCGGTATACGAGCTTTTCGGCCACGGAGTCTATTCTTTTTATATGATCTACGCCTTCGCCATCCCCCTTGCGGGCGGGGTCCTTCCCTTCCTGCTGGCTGCGGCAGGAAGGATCAGAAAGTGTCCAGGTCCCCTGTCCCGGCATTTCTACCGGGCAGGCATCATCACTCTGACCCTGGGCTGCATCCTGCAGGGAGTCCTGGAGATCTACGGGACCACCAATGCCCTGATCCGGATCTACTGGATCGCGGGCGCTGTGCTTCTCTCATGTGCCTTTTTTCTCTTTCATATACAAAAGGACCGGGTGGATGAACCAGCCGGAAGCCTTATATAAGGACATCGCCTTTTTAGGCAGCAAACAGGAGCAGGGGCGGAAGACATATCTTCCGCCCCTGCTCCTGTTATGCTTTCCGGCAGACATCTGCCGTGTTTATTTATTTCTCTTAAGATAAAGCGGCAGGCACAGAGCCATATCGCCAGCTTCCGCCCCGGTCCACACAAAGGACATTTGATTGCTCCTGGCCCAGTCGTAAAGATAGGAAAGCGGCGGATCTGCACTCAGCAGCGTCATTATCACTGCTGCCGGAACTGCAGCAGCGACAGCGAGAAATATTCATACAGCCCTTCCATTTCTAATACTGCATCCTTCCCTCGCCGAATAGTAATCGACACCTTATTCATATCCGGGCTCACTTAGCAAAGGATCACTCAAGAGCATTTATCGAGGAAGAACGGGCATCTCTCGACGATAGCGGCATCCCCGCCCGCCAGGAAGTATAAATGCCCTGTACGGGCCATACATCATTTCTACTTCATCATGACACCGTTTATCAGCATGGTTCAGAATTTGTGTCAATGCCCTATACGGGCTATACATCATTTCTACCGGACGTAGACTGGGTCCACCATATGGTAGACAAGGTTGTGTCAATGCCCTATACGGGCTATACATCATTTCTACGAGATGCAGTCGGCTCACCCCGGCAACAGTTCGGTGTGTCAATGCCCTATACGGGCTATACATCATTTCTACCCTGCCCCTCTAAATACGGCTTATTTACGCCATTTATAAGGGGTGTTTCTGCAGGTATTTTTCAGAATATTCTGATAAATGTCGTTTTGGAATACTTTTTCAGGTCTGTTCATAATTTGTTCATATTTTTCAAAATAGCCTTACCTTAACAAATCCACGACTCTGCCGAATCCTGAACAATACCCCTGTATTGTCTGTACTTCAGCTCCGAAACACCCTGATAAAAGCAGTTCCCGTCTGCCAACTGTCGTAACTTCTCACATGCGCTCCGCAGGTATCCGTACAGGCAGATGATTACGTTCATCTCTTATAACAAGTATAATACACCTGTCTGCATTTTCAATCAACTTCCGATGTTAGACCGCTGTCGGAGTACCGCATTTTTATCAGCTTATTGTCAGCATTTTTTCGAGCATTTTTTCAGCATATTTTTCCCCGTGGTTTGTTTCTTGTACTGTTCAATCCTGTCCCTTTAATGGTATAATCCACGAATGGGCAGGCCCCTTTGGAAGAGCCTGCAGAGTCTTCCAGTATTTCAGAAAGAGAAAAAAGAAACAAAATGTCAGCTGCTAAACTATCCACTCCCGCCTGGTTCCGGAAGGGACTGCATGACGGTATCCCCATCTGCATGGGTTATTTCGCGGTATCCTTTACCCTGGGCATTGCCGCCAAGGCCATAGGCATGACTGCTCCCCAGTCCTTCTGGATGTCCGCAGGCATGGTGGCTTCGGCCGGTGAATTCGCAGCCCTTGTCCTGATCGAGTCCGGCGCAGGCGCTATCGAGATGATCACCACCACCCTGATCGTCAACCTCCGCTATCTTTTGATGAGCACGGCCCTCTCCCAGAAGCTGAGTCCCGACCTTCCCATAAGGCACCGCTTCTTTACGGCCTACTGCATCACCGACGAGATCTTCGGTCTCTGCTCCGCCGTGGACGGGTATCTGAACCCCTTCTATGCCTACGGAATCACCCTGATCTCCGTGGCGGGCTGGACTTCCGGCACGGTCCTTGGCGTCCTTGTGGGCAACATCCTGCCGGACTGGGCTTCCAACGCCATGAGCGTATCCCTCTACGGCATGTTCCTGGCCATCATCATTCCCCCCGCCAGGGAGAACCGCTTTATCGGCCTTCTGGTCTTTATATCCATGGCAGCCAGCTGGATCTTCTCGGTCCTGCCTCTGCTCAGCCAGATCTCTTCCGGTTTCAGGATCATTATCCTGACCATCGTCATCGCCGGCATTGCGGCAGCCATCCGTCCCATAGAGGACAAGGCTCCTGACGCAGGTCTGCCCGAAGAAGGAGGAAAAGCATGACAAGGAACGTCTATATCTCCCTCATCATCATGTGCCTTACGGTCTACGCCATCCGGTCCCTTCCCCTGCTCCTGCTTCGGAAGAACATCACAAACAGATGGCTCCGTTCCTTCCTATATTATGTGCCCTTTGTGACTCTGGCGGTCATGACCTTCCCCGCCATCATCGGCGCCACAAACAGCATGTGGTCGGGAGCCGCAGCCCTTGTAGTGGGCCTGATCGCGGCCTGGGTCAACGGGGATCTCTTTGTGGTGGCCATCAGCTGCTGCCTGACCGTCTTTGTGACAGGACTTTTCCTCTGAGCCGGCCGGTTAAAGCCGGCAGGAACATCAAAAGCCGCAAAGATAATCATTTATCCACTTTATTTTCACTGATTTTTCACAACTGTGCAGTAGGATAAGTCTGTTACATGAAATAATAAGGAAAAACAGGTTTCCCCATTAAACTTCTGCCCGCAGGAAAGAATCTTTACGGGTCTTTGGACCGCCACCGGCAGAGCGTTCCCGCGGGAAGCCCCTTTTTCGTTATCAGGACTTACATTTGCAGAGAGGTAAGCAGCTATGTCCAATTTCTTCAACAACCTGAGATATAAATTTGCCAGATGGATGCAGGGGCGCTACGGGGCAGACAACTTCACCCGTTTCCTGTCCTTCCTCCTCCTGGGCCTTGTAGTGGTCAACCTTTTTGTCAGGAGCGGGATCCTCAGCCTCCTGGCCTGGGCCGTGATCATCTACATGTATTTCCGGGTCTTTTCCAAAAACATCTCCAAAAGATATGCGGAGAACCAGAAATACCTGGCTCTGGAAGCAAAAGTAAAGAACTTCTTTTCCGGGATCACCGATCCCGCAAAGAGGGCAAAGAACCGGGAGCAGAGGAAGAACTATCATATCTATAAATGCCCCCAGTGCAAACAGAAGATCCGTATTCCCCGCGGCAAGGGCATGATCATGGTCAAATGCCCCAAGTGCGGCAATGAATTCAAGAAGAAGAGCTGAGCTATGTTCGGATACGTTGTTCCTAATCAGTCAGAAATGAAAATGTGGGAGTTCGACCACTACCGCTCCTACTACTGCGGCATCTGCAGAGAACTGAAAGAGCGCCACGGTGCCTCCGGTCAGCTGACCTTAAGCTACGACACCACCTTCCTGGCCCTCCTTCTGACCAGCCTCTATGAGCCCGAAGACGATCAGTCAGAGATCCGCTGCGCGGTCCATCCCGCCAAAAGGCACGCCACCAGACGGAACGTCTATACCGCCTACGCCGCGGATATGAACGTGATCCTGTCCTACTACTCCTGTCTGGACGACTGGACAGACGAGCGCAAGGCCAGCAGATACGCCCTGGCCAAAGCCCTGAAGAGCAAGACTCTTGCCCTGACAGAAAAATACGGCGACAAGATGGAAGTCATCCGTAAAAACCTGAACCTTCTCCACCAGGCGGAAAAAGCCGGCGAGACGGACCTGGACAAGGTCAGCGGCTACTTCGGCGAGATCATGGCAGAGATCTTCGCCTACAGAAAGGACGAGTGGGAGCCTACCCTCAGACGGATGGGCTTTTACCTGGGCAAGTTCATCTATCTGATGGACGCCTACGACGACCTGGAAAGAGACAAAAAGACAGGAAGCTACAATCCGCTTCTGCCCCGCGCGGACCGTCCAGACTTCGACGAAAAATGCAAAGAACTCCTGACCATGATGATGGCGGAATGCAGCAGATCCTTTGAGGTCCTTCCCATTCTGGAAAACCTTGATATACTGCGCAACATCCTATATTCTGGGATATGGTCCAGATTCAACGCCATTACGGAAGAAAAAGAGAAAAAGAAAGGCAGTAATCAGAATGTCTGATCCTTATAAAGTCCTTGGCGTGTCCCGGGACGCAACCGATGAAGAGGTCAAGAAGGCCTACCGGCAGCTGAGCCGCAAATATCATCCGGATGCCAACATCAACAATCCCAATAAAGACAAGGCAGAGGAAATGTTCAAGCTGGTCCAGCAGGCCTACGAACAGATCACCTATGAGCGTCAGCATCCCTATGCCTCCTCTTCCTCCTCCGCAGGCAGTTCCTATGGTGGAAACTCCTACGGCGGAAGCTCCTACAGCTATCACTCGGGCTATGGCAATGCGGATGCCTACAGAGACTTCGAAGATTTCTTCAACCAGGCTTTCGGCGGCGCCTATTACAGCCAGCAGAGGCAGCAGGCCGACGACCAGGATTCCGTCCGTCTCAGAGCCGCGGCCAACTATATCAATACCGGCCACTATGCAGAAGCCATTAACGTACTGGAAAGCATCGATCAGAGGAACGGCCTCTGGTACTATTACAGCGCCGTGGCCAACTCCGGCATGGGCAACAACGTAACGGCCAGGCAGCACGCCCAGATGGCCGTCAACTTAGAGCCCGGCAACCAGCTCTATCAGAGCCTGCTCTCGCGCCTCAACTCCGGCGGCCAGTGGTATCAGTCCCGCAGACAGCCCTACCGCCCCGCCACCTCCTCCACCGGCAGCTGGTGCCTGCGTCTCTGCCTTCTGAACATGTTCCTTAGGATCTTCTGCGGCGGAGGCTTTATCTGCTGCTGAACAAAAACGAGAGGGAATCAGTGCCTGCCCCGGTCCGACCGGAAAGCAGGGCTTCTGATTCCCTCTTTTTGTCATATGCTGCCCAGAAAAACCAGGTCACAAATACCATATCGGAAGGGCTACAAGATTCTCTCTCAGATAAAGCTTCCGGTCAATAAGACATATGATGGCACCCATTTCCCTTTTTTTGTCCGGTATTTCATCCAGCAATTCAAATTCCGAACCCATAATCGCTTTGGGAGACGTAGACATTTTGATCTCAATCGGATATAAAACCCCATTCTCCTGAATGATCATATCGATTTCTCCAGTGACGCTCTCATACTTTCCAGAAGGCTTCTGTTTCTTTTTATCCTTTCCATTATAAAAAAACACATCAAAATCATAATCCAACCCTTCATTGGAATAGGATTTGAGTATTTCATTAATAACAAAGGTTTCAAACATGGCACCTGCCATGGCACCGTTTTTAAGCGTATCCGGCGTCAGCCATCTGGTCAGATAGCAGCAAAGTCCGGTATCACGGAAATAGCATTTTGGAGTTTTTAATGCCCGTTTGAGCACACTGGGCGTATAAGGCTTCAATATGTATATAATCCCGCTCTTCTCCAGTATGGATATCCATTCTCTGATTGTAACTTCAGATACGCCCACTTCCGACGCTAAATTGGCATAGTTTAATATCTGCCCTGTTCTGGCCGCGACAGCTGTCATAAACCTTACAAAAGTCAAATGGTTTTTGGCTTTTATCAGTTTATTCACGTCCCTCTCCAGATAAGTCTTTACATAAGACTGATAGTAATCAATCCATTCTCTCCCTTTATTTACATATAATTCCGGGTAACTGCCACGATGAATCGTGACCCATATGTCTTCCTCGTACCTTTTCAGATGTTCCTCCCGCATTTTCAGATAGTCCGCAGAAGGCACAAAATGTCTGTTAAAATCAACGTTGTTGATTTCCCTCAGCGACAGACCTTCCAGTTCCATGATCGAAACACGCCCGGCCAGAGATTCACTGATATTTTCCATCAGCTGCAGTTTTTGAGAACCCGTAAGATAGAAATTGCCCATCTTATCAGTATTGTCCAGAATTATTTTAATTTTATTGAATATGGAAGGACATTTCTGGACTTCGTCAATCAGAAGCGGGGGCGGATTGTTCATAAGAAACAGTCCTATATCCTCTTCTGCCTGAGCAAGAAGCAGATCATCGTCAAACGTGACCTGATTTGCATTCTGAAACAGATGCCTGAATAATGTCGACTTCCCAACCTGTCTCGGTCCGGTCAAAAGAATTGCTTTACTGTTTTCAGATCTGCGTCTCGCGGTATCTTCTATATGTCTTTTAATCGAATACATTCTGCTCACCTCCCAAATCCAAAGTTATACTTTATATTATCATCTTCAAGAGAACAAAACAATCCAATTCTGTAATTTCCTAAGTTGTACTTTGGATTTGTCATATAGTAGAACTAATGTTCCTAAGACACAGGGATACAAAGTCATTCGTGACTTTCGCATTCGGGCTTTTCGGCTTTCAATTCTCATCCCCCCCCCGGGGACCGGTTCGCTTTCCGGGCAAAAACCGGCTTCCTTTTTTCATTTCATCTGACTGCAAAGGTATAAAAACACAAATGGCGTCCATGACCGGGCGCCATTTTCCCTTCTCACCGGGAATCAGAAAGTTCAAGATCAATAATCCCTTCTTCTATTGTTATACTGTTATGAGTACAGGGCCGGCATAAGGGGCCTAATACCGTTCCCGAAGCCTTGGCGATCTCATCTGCCTTTTTCACTAAATCGGACAGAAAAGAAACTTCAGGAGCCGGATAGTTTGCCTTATCCGTGCCCGGCGCAGGAACAAATGCGGATAATACAGGCAGGCATCCGCATTTTACAAGATCCTTTACACCTTCAAGCGTATCTTCCGCCGGTTCAAGTCCCACGACGAGGGAGGATCTTATTTTGTTTCCCCCGAAAATCGTCACTGCGTCTTCGATAAACTGAAGATATCGGTTCCGTCCTATGGCAGCTTTATCGGGAATAAGCTGCTGACGGAAGCCTTCGTTGGACAGTTCGAGATTGATGGACATAGTGTCAAATCCGCAGATATCCTTCAGATAATGCAGGAAATCCCGGCCGTCCTGCCTCCCTGTTTTTTGAGGCATCAGTCCTCTGGGAGAAAGCATGACATCGAATTCATATTCCGGATAATGGGTCGGAAAATATCTGTATACCTCATTATGCCAGACATAGCTTTCCTCATCTTTTTTGGGTGTGCCGCCGCTGATGAGCACATGCCTTGGTCTGTTATATGGATCCTTTAAGGCGATTTGGAAAGCTTGATCCAACTGATCGATCGGATTATCCCTGTAGAAAGCGTTATTTGACGTGCAGAAACTGCAGTGACAGCTGCAGCCGTGGACAGGAGAAATCCTGACTCTGTCCGCATGGGTCATGACCAGCTCCCTTACAGGGGTTCCGTCTTCAAGCTTTTCCACATCCAGTGCGTACCTGGGAACAGGCAGTATATCGATACTGACCGGCAGGGTCCGATCGGCTGCGCGTAATAGAAATCTCTCCCCGTCATAATCAACAGAAAAAGGAGTCCCTTTGGTCCTGGAGGGAACGTTTGCATATACCCTGCCATTCAATACAAGGACGATCCCGCTTGTCGTAGCATAGTCGGCAAATGAAATCCAGCCATACCGGCTTCTTTTCATCATACTTCTTGCGTTTTTTGTGAACACAGCCCCATACTGCATGAGGTGAATTTTCAGCTGTGTCATTTCCATCCTGTCACACTTTCCGGACTTTCCGATCCCATGTAAATTTACAAGCCGCGGTAATCATTGATGTGCAAAGCTTCGTTTTCTGACATCCGGATCATCCCCTTATAAAAAAGATACAGGAATAATCCTGCTGCTTTACAGCTTCATATGTCATTTCCCGTCCTTTCTGATATCGAACTGAACAAAAATCGACATGTAAGCAAGTTAGAGAAAGCAGTTCTGGTCGTCCGGACCAGTAGTATTTCCGGGCCCACAGTATCCCCCCGGATGAAAGAGCCTTGTCTGATAATTGATAAATGCTTTCAGCCTCAGATTCCAAACAGCGCTCCGGCCATATTGACATCATCCTCTATCCCGAAGAAGACAGCTATCCATAAATCTTGCTATTGCGGTCCTGCGGTCCGTGTCCATTGAAATCGTTTCGCCAAAAAGTCCCGCAAAGCTTCCGTACTTAAAGACTTCCTCCTGCAGATAACATGCCCGGAATCTTCCTTTATCGGCAAACCAGCTTTCTATATCTGAAATATTGGAAAGGTCCCTGTATGATTTGCCGGGTATTCCTTTTATTTTCCCCAATAGTCTTCTTGCGCCATCTGAACTGTTTTCATCCATGACAGGAGGTCTGCACCCCAGGACCGCATCAAAAAATGAGTCCTTTCCGCAGTAGAGCGCATAAATAAGCGTGCTGAATCCGAACCGTGCATTGATTTCAATCGCGTACATTCTGCCGGTATTCTCTTCCTCTACGAAATCCACGTTATAGAATCCGAAATAGCCCTGTTCCGCTAATATCCAGCCAATCTTCCCGGTAATATTTTCAATTTCGTCTTTTCCTGCCTGAACAGACCGGCCAGATTCCGTATTCCAGAAGGGAGGCCAGATCAGCCCCTCATAAGCAAGTTCATTATAAAGCACCTGCTCTGTGATCCCGCAGAAGCATACCTCTAGTCTGCCATTTTGTCTGCCTACAATACCTATGCCGGCAAAAGACTGCTCATGGGGAATATATTCACTGATCAAAAGCTGGCCTTTAAGTGCTTCTCCTCCTGACAGACTGCAATACTTTTCAAAATCACGATCATCGGCAATCACCTGCATGCGGAAACCTCCGGACAGATCAGGTCTCTTGAGAATAACTTTTCCACATCCTGCAGACGATCTCATGAAGGTAACTTCTTTTTTTAGCGCTTCTTTCCTCTTTGCAGCTTCATACTCCTCCTGATCGATCCTGACCGTTTTCGGAGTAAGTATCCCCTCTCTGTTCGAAAGAAGCTGATATTGTTCCCACTTATTGTTCAGCTTTGCGGCAACTGCTCCGGTTAAAATAAAGGAGTCAACACACTCCGGCAGGCCGGCTCCGGTAAAAGCCGCGGCAAAAGCATTATCCTGTATCCTTTTCCCGTACGCCCGGTTTATATCGTCCGGTTCAAGCCACTGCGCTTCGTCCGCTTCCGCATCCTGACCGATATATATATATCGGTTCGCCATCCAGACTTTTACCCACCAGTTCTTTGGTAACGCCTTCCCATTCTCTGCCTTTTCGGGATGGGCCGTGGAAAGATCCCACAAACGCTATATCCTTTCTTTCCTCAATTCCGAAATATGCCTGGAACCAGGGGATCAGGAAATCAAACCTTTGATCCAGCAGCCAATAATAGTGTTTATATTTTTTCAAGGATCAACCTCTTTGCCATACTCGTCTCTTGTTTTTCATGGCTGTCCAGCCCGTACAGATATTTTATCATCCCGAAAATACCTTGTATATCTGCCGCTAATGCCAGCTTATACTCCAGGAAGCATTTCTCCGCGAAAGGGATGTCCCTGTCAGGCAGAAGCGGTACCATTTCATGTTGGCAGCTCGCTGAATTGACATAGATATACTCTACTTGAATGTCCTGGGATTGCTCTATATGCTGTCATAGCAGTATATGGAAAGAAAAAGTCCCAGGGAACCCAAATACCGACCAAAGTATCCGCCCTGGGACTGGTTTAATAACCATACTCAGTATAACAAAATACGAAATCGTTGGCTACACCGAAAACAATAAGCCCGTCGTTGACAGTACTGAAAAGCGCCTATGCCATTTCAAAATCGCTGTTCCAGGTCTCTTTCTGTCGAAAGCCGCGCCCAAAACCTAAAATACCGAAAAGTTTGAAGAGATAAATGAAACTAAGCCACGAACAGGGCCTCCTGTCAGCAGGGCGCCCTGTTCATGGCTTATGCATGTTCTTTGAAGTTACTTATCAGTTTTCATCTGACAGCACATCTTCCGTAGAGTTCCGAGATCCTGCGGATTTTCTCCTGCAGGTCTCTGCTCAACTGGTCCTTCCTGACTCTCCACTTCCAGTTCTTACCGTAGGTAGAGGGCTGATTGATCCTGGCAGAGTTGTCCAGGGCCAGATAGTCCTGCAGAGGAATAATGCAGAGATCTGCCACGCTGGCACTGGCCGCGCGGATCATTGCATCCGTGATCTCCTCTTTGCTCTCTGTCTTTACGCCGAAGAATTCCCTGACCTCCGCCAGTTCTTCGGGAAGGATGGAATCCAGCCATCCCGCCAGGGTCTCGTTATCGTGGGTCCCGGTATAGACAGCGCAGTTTCTGTCGTAATTATAGGGCATATATTCCCAGCGTCCCGTGGAATCCCGGGAATCGAAGGCAAACTCCAGGACCTTCATGTTGGGATAGCCGGTATCCCTGACCAGCTGTCTGACCGTATCTGTCACATAGCCCAGGTCCTCGGCAATGATCTTAAGATCCGGGAAGGCCTTCTGCAGGGTTCCGAAGAGGTCCATGCCGGGGCCCTTCTCCCAGAAGCCGTTCTTTGCCGTGGTCTCTCCCGCGGGGATGGCAAAGTACTCGTCAAAGCCCCGGAAATGGTCCAGACGGATCACATCATAGAGCTCTCTGCACTTGGCGATCCTGCGGATCCACCAGGTATACCCTTCTTTTTTGTGGTAGTCCCAGTCATAGAGGGGGTTGCCCCAGAGCTGGCCGTCCGCGGAAAATCCGTCCGGAGGAACGCCGGCTACCTTGCGGATCTCTCCCCTTAAGTCCACCTGAAAGAGTTCCGGATGGGCCCAGAAGTCGGAGCTGTCTTCCGATACATAGATCGGTATATCTCCTATGATCCCGATGCCTTCCGCTTCGGCGAAGGCCTTGATTTTCTTCCACTGGCGGAGGAACTCGAACTGAAGATATTCGTAGAAGGCAATCTCATCGGAGAGCTTCTCCTTCCATGCATCCAGAGCTTCCCTGTCCCGCCTTCTCAGTTCCTCCTCCCAGCTTCTGAGGGGAGCTCCCTCATGGGCATCCTTGATAGCCATAAAGAGGGCATAGTCGGAAAGCCAGAAGGAATTGTCCTGACAGAAGTCGGCAAATTCCTGCGTGTCTCTGTGGCTGCTTCTTGAAAAGGCCTTTCTCAGCAGATCCCACCTTGTATGATACAAAAACCCGTAGTCTACAGCTCCGGGATCTTCAGGCATCTGACTCTGGCATTCTTCCGGGGTCAGAAGCCCCTCCCGGATCAGTTCCTCCAGGTCGATATAATAAGGGTTCCCCGCAAAGGTGGAAAAGGCCTGATAGGGGGAGTCTCCGTAGCCTGTGGGTCCCAGGGGAAGGATCTGCCAGAAGCTCTGCCCGGCTTCCTTCAGATAATGAATAAATTCCTCAGCTTCCCTGGAAAAGCATCCGATCCCGTATTTTCCGGGAAGGCTGAACACAGGAAGCAGTACGCCGCTCTGTCTCATATATCACTCTCCACTCCAGATTATGTTCGATTGTATTTAAGGAGCAGGAATCCTGCCTCAGGCAGGGCCGCTCCCTGGAATCCTTATTCAGCTGCCTTCAATCTCTTCTTCCTCTGCAGCGGCTTCTTCTTTGCCTGCTTCCTTCTTTCCTTCTCCCACTTTGCGCTCCAGCTGGCTCTTAATGACAGGGCTGTAGATAAAAGCGCAGAAATAGGCCGGCAGGCTGACTGGAGGATGGGGCGGGGCAGTAAGAAAAAGTTCCCTGGGCAGAGGGCAAAGGCCCTGATGCTTCCCAAAAAGCATCGGAGCGCTGAGCGACCTTCCGGGGGATATTATTCTTCTTTTCCTATTCCCGAAATAGTCTTCAGTATCTCCTTCCTCTGATGCCTTACCATGTCTTTTGTTTCCCGGTCTGCATCCTTTACCCGGTTCAGGCTTTCCATGGCTTCCTTTGGCTGGCCTTTATAGATCAGAGCCGTAGACATATTGATGGCATACTTGTTCCTGTCGCTTCTGAGAATGGGCCGGTACTTCATGGAACGGAGATCCTTATAGAGCCGATCCGCATCCCGGGTCCTGTTGTATCTGGCGACCACGTCTATGATCTCTTTCCGGTACCCTCTGATCAGGACATGATTACAGTAATACCAGGCCGCAGGGGGAAGCGTGACCATACCAAGGAATAATGCTGCCGCTGCCGGTGATATATTCTCCAGGGCTGCGGTCCGGATCCAGTTATAGATATCGGAAAAGGATCCGCTGATCAGATGATTGCCGGAAGAAACAAGACTGCTGATGATGCTGATAAAATGTGAGTTCATTATCTCTCCTTCCTGTCAAATGCACCTATCGGTAAACAAAGCGAATAGACAGCATGCTCATCTCTGACCCTCAGAAACAGATTGCTTCAGTCGATCAGTTCATACTGGAACATCTCGTACTTCAGTCTGCTGCCTTCATTGATGTCTGCCGGAAGCAGGGCTCTGGCTACCAGCTTGAGGTCGTCCGAAGGGATATCCGTCCTTTTAAGATGTGCATAATCACCGTCAATGCTTACAACAACATAATACCATGTTTCCATCATCCATTTCTCCTCGTTATTTCTTAAACCTGTTCGCCTGCCTGTGTCCGGAGCTTTCTGATGCCGCTGATCTCAGATATCTCCCTTCTGTATTTTTGGACTACATTATTATTGTAACGCAGTCTCCCTGTTCTGTAACCAGAGCATTATAATAACGGAAATAAAAACAGCCCCGAAATCAGCACAGACTGATTTACAGGGCTGCAGTTTGTCAGTAAGGCGTCTCAGGGACGGCCGTGGCACTTCTTATACTTCTTGCCGGATCCGCAGGGGCAGGGATCGTTGGGATAGATCTTCTTTTCCTTCACGATGGTACCGGACTTCTTCTGCTCCTGATAGAGCTCTTTACGCTTTTCTTCCGTATAGATAGGCTCCCATTCAGGCAGGTCATAAAGCCAGTTGGCACCGGCTGCGACCATGTTCTTGTAAAGTTTCTCGGTATCATAGCCAAGATTTACAACGGTATCCTCTTCCATCTCCTCGATGGGGTTGGCTTCCTTCAGGGAGTCATTGATGCCGTCCAGGAAGCCTGTCATGGTCATGATGTCCACGTCAAACTTCTCAGCCAGTTCCTTAACGGTGCCTGTTACGACTTCTTCAGGAGTCTTCAGGATCTCGGCATAGATATTCTTTTCTTTCTCAAAATAGTCTTTCCACAGACGCTGAAGCACGCCCTTGTTCTCTTTTTCATTATAGGCTTTATCGCGCCACTGCTGTAATAATGCCATTAAAATATCCTCCGATCGAATAATTCTTGATTAAGGCAGGAGAATCCCTTTCCGGTCATCTGTCCCCTGCAACGGTTAGAAGTATAACATATTTTGGCGGAAGAACCAAACACAATCTTTGTTTATCCGGACTTAATCCATACGGTTCTATTGCAGATACCGGATATGCATTGCTGCCTGTTTCCTCCTTTCTTGAAATACTGTCCGCTGTCCGATCTCTGATTCCTGCGCAGCTCTTATTTTCCCCATCATCCCGTCCATTGGTGATATACTGGATGTATCACAGTTTATTTTCATATCCGGCTGACAGCTGTACTATACCGGAGGAATGACCATGAACAAGTATCCTTTCAAAAGAGCAATTCTTTCAGTTCTGACTGCCTCTCTGCTCTCTATCGAAATGTCAGGCTGCGGCCCGGTTCAGGAGGCGGCAGACAGGGCCAGAGATGTATTATCCGCGGCGGTTTCCCAAAGTCCACAGACTGTATCCGAAAGTGCTGAAAATCATGCAGATACTGTCCCTCCTGTAATAGAAGCGGAAGATCTTACCATTCCGTATGGTACCTTTCTACGTCCGGAGGATGCGGCATCCGTTTCTGACAACACTGACCCGTCTCCCTTACTGGTAATCGAGGCGGTCAGCAGACTGAACGAGGGCGGGGAAGAACCAGCAGATCCCGAAAACGCAGAAGCATCTGTCACCGAACCGGCTTCCGGCGAAGCAGGGACCGGGGAAAGCACTCCTGAAACGGAAGCTTCAAAGGAAGGATTCATACCTGAAGCGCCGGAATCGAATCCGGAAGAAAAGGAAGATACTCCCGGGTCCCCTGAAGGCGAAGCAGAAGCTGTCCCGGACCAAGCCGGAGATGCTGTGCCTGCTAAGCAGCCGACTGCCGAAAATGCCGGGATGCATACTGATGCCGAAAATGCTTACGAACCGGCAGAGGAAGAAGGGCCCGGGTTTCTGTTCAGCCTGCCAGGCATCTATGTCATGGAACTGCTGGGGACCGACAAAAACGGCAATCAGGCGCAGAAAAGCATTACCGTCACTGTTACAGATACGGTATCTCCTGTACTGACCGGTCTGCAGGAATCCTTTGTCATCACAGATCAGACTGCAGATCCTCCGGCCTATCTGGAAGGGGTATCTGCCGCCGATGAGATCGACGGGGATATCACGACATCCGTCTCTGTAGATGACAGCCAGGTACAGTACGGCATTCCCGGCACCTACTGCATCCTCTGCTCTGTTTCGGATACGTCAGGAAATACGGCATCCGCATCGGCTGCCGTCATCATTGAAGATACGGCTGCTCCTGTCATCACGCTGTCGGAATCTTCCCTTCACCTCTTCGTGACGGACATCGTTCCCGATTACGCTTCCTATGTGACCGCCGAAGACGCAGCGGACGGAGATGTGAAAGCCACCCTTGCCATCGATGATTCAGCCGTGAAGTATACTTTTCCAGGCACATACAGCGTACTGGTAAGCGCAGAGGACAACTCCGGCAATACAGCCCGCTCTTCCCTGGAAGTCGTCATTGAGGCCGGCTGGTCGTCCGAAGGCGGAAAGACCTTCTATTACAGCAGGGAGGACGGACATCTGTATCACGGCTGGAGTACCATTGACGGAGCCAGATACTATTTTGATCCGGCTGACGGGCATTTACTGACCGGGCTTCAGACGATCGAAGGCAAGAGGTATCTCCTGGACCAGAAAGACGGTCATGTCATTAAAGGCTGGCAGACTATAGACGGCAGGACCTTCTACTTTGCCGAAGATGACGGCCACATGTACAAAAGCTGGAGCAAAGTCGGCAATAAGAAGTACTATTTTGATCCGGGAGACGGGCACATGGTGACCGGCTGGCTGGACCTTGACGGCCGTAGATATTATCTTTCTCCAGACGACGGACATATGTACCAGAGCTGGAGCACCATTGACGGAGCCAAGTACTATTTTGCTCCGGACGACGGGCATATGTACAAAGACTGGAGCAAGATCGGCGATAAGAAGTACTATTTTGATCCCGCCAGCGGACATATGCTGACCGGCTGGCTGACGCTCGGCGGCCATTCCTACTATCTGTCTCCGGGCGACGGGCATATGTATAAAAGCTGGAGTACCATAGACGGTTCCAAGTACTATTTCTCTGCCGATGACGGACATATGTACAAAGACTGGAGCACCATCGGAAACAAGAAGTACTATTTCGACCCCGAGGACGGCCAGATGTGGACCAGATGGCTCTACCTTGGGGGCAATTATTACTATTTCTCTCCCGATGACGGCCACATGTTCAAAAGCTGGAGCACCGTAGACGGCGACAGATACTACTTCGATCCGGACAACGGCCGGATGTATACCGGCACCCATACTGTCGGCGGCGAGACCTATAATTTCGGTGCAGACGGCATAGCCAGAAAAGTAATTACCCAGAGTGCATCTGTGTCCCGCTCTTCTTCGGGTTATTACATAGGGAACAAGAATACAAAGTTCTTCCATTATTCCGGATGTTACAGCGTGAGCCGAATGAAGGACTACAATAAAGTCGGATTCGATTCCAGAGAAGCTGCATTGAATGCCGGTTACAAGCCCTGTGGAAATTGCCATCCTTAAGGACCGATGAAGCGGCGGCAGCTGTCGCAGCCATGAAGCGCATGAGCAGCGATGCGGAGAGAACCGGTGCGAGCGACATGACACTGGAAGAAATCAATGCGGAGATTGCAGCCGTAAGGAGCAGGAAATAAGGCATGACGCTATATGCAGTGAGTAAATACCAGCGCGATGGTCTTTTCCCCACTTCGCCGGGTTACCGTTCCCGGGTGATACCGGAACAGGCCCATGTCGGAAGTATTGTTCCTCTCCTCAGTGATGCGTTCATGGCCGAATATGAAAGAAGTGCTGTTGCGAAAGAAATTCCCTTTTAACACCGGTATTTATGTCTTTACTGACCGGCGACAGCAGATACTAAATTACCCTTAGTGCGGAAGGAGGCAAACCGAAAAATATGTGTGAAATGTTAGATAAAGTAGAAGCCAGAGGTGTGGAAAAAGGCATGGCCAAAGGGGAAGACATGGTGATCGCCCTGCTCAGGAAGCTTGCTCCCGGCAGCGAAGATTATAATAAGGCCTTGAATGCCTCTGCGGAAGAACGCAGGGAATTGTACAAGAAGTACGGGATTGCTTAGAATAGTCTGTGAGTGATAGGAAACGAGCCGGTTTCAGTTTTTTAACTGAAGCCGGCTCGTGCTTTTTTACAGGTATCGGGTATCTTTACACCGGTCAGAACAAAAGAACCGGGAACCGCCGCATCATCATACTGCCGGATCTGTCAAAGCCATTGGGGACCATATTGAGCTGCCTGCAGGCTTCCCTTCTTTTTCCTTCGATTCTGAAAGACACGCCCGGCTCTTTCTGACTTCTTTCTGATCTTTAAAATCAAGCCGTCATTCAGCTGCCCCTTCCTGTCATCTCCACCACCTGGTCCGCCAGGGACATGGTGGAAGCCCTGTGGGAAACCAGAACAATGGTCCGCTTCCTCTCCTGCTTCTCTGCCTCCAGGGCCCTCAGGATCATGCCTTCGCTTAAGGCATCCAGACTGGAAGTGGGCTCGTCCAGAAGAAGGATGGGGGCGTCATAGAGAAAGGCCCTTGCCAGGCCGATCCTCTGCTTCTGGCCCTCGGAGAGGGTATCTCCCAGTTCTCCGGCCTTTGTCTGATAGCCCTCGGGAAGGTCCATGATAAAGTCATGGATGGAGGCCTTTCTGGCAGCTTCTTCGATTTCTTCCATAGAGGCATCCGGCCGTCCCACAGCAATGTTCTCCGCCAGAGTTCTGTGGAACAGGTGGGTCTCCTGGGCCACGAAGGCCTGGCTGCTTCGAAGGGATGCGGTAGGAATACTGCGAAGGTCCTTATCCTCCAGAAGGATCCTGCCCTCCTGAGGGTCCCAGAAGCGCATAAGAAGGCGGAGCAGGGTAGATTTGCCGCAGCCGCTTCTTCCGTGGATGCCTATGCAGGCACCGGCCGGTACAGTCAGCGAATAGTCTGTCAGGATCTTTTGGTCCCCGTAACCGAAGGACACATGGTCTGCTTCCATTCCCTTTACAATGTCTGCTGCTTCTTCCTGACCGTCGATCTCCTCCACGGCAGGTTCTTCCTCCAGAAGAGACAATACTCTCTCCCCGCTGGCCAGGGTCTGTCCCAGGTCATTGGCCAGTCTGGACAGGGCCAGTACAGGGCCAAAGGAATTAGGCATGGCCATAATGCATATCAAAACTGCGGAAAAAGGAGCCTTCCCCTGGGCAAAGGCAGCGAGAATGCAGGCATACAGAGCCAGGGAGAATCCCCATACGGCCGCATCGGTCACAGACCTCTGCAGGGCTTCGATCCCTGAAAGGACCTTCTGCTTTCCGGAAAGGGTCCTGCTTCTCTGATCCAGTCCTTCCTTTCTGGCCTTACTGTCTCCATACTGCAGAGTCTCATCCAGTCCCCGCATGGATTCCAGCAGATAGGAATTGAGTTCCCCGAAGGAATCCCTGAAGGACAGACCCGGCTGAGCGTTCTTTTTGCCGATATAAAGCGGGATCAGGATACCTACGCAAAGGTAGCCGGCCAGAGCCGTCAGACCCGCAGGCAGATATAGACTTCCCAGATAGATCGCCATGATCAGGCTGACGCAGAAGGCTATGGCGATGGGGGAGATGGTATGGGCGTAAAAGACCTCCAGAAGTTCTATATCCGAGGTCAGGATACTGATCAGGTTTCCCTTATCCCGGGTCTCCAGCTTTGCAGGGCAGAGCTTTCTCAGGGCCCCGAAGACCTTATGCCTTATGATGGCCAGGAGGCGGAAGGCAATGAAGTGGTTGCAGTACTGCTCTCCGAAGTGGAGAATGCCTCTGAATACGGCCACCAGGATCAGAATAATACCGAAATTCAGAGGAGATGCGGCAGTCAGGATTCCGGGCAGTGCCCCGGGCGTAAGACTTTCCTCTCCCATCCGCCGGACCAGTTCTCCTCCTGCCAGAATACTGACAAAGATGGAGCATAAGAAGCCCAGGATGCCGAGGAAAATAGCTGTCAGCATGACAGGGACCAGAGGCTTTACCAGACCGATGAGGCGGCCCATGATAGCGGCCCCGCTCCGTCTCCTGTGCTCTTCCTGCACATTTTCTCTTCTGTCTTCTGGCTGTCCGTCTTCTTCCGACAGCTTCTCCAGAATGATGCTGCTCTCTTCTTCGGGGCTGTAGCGCTCCAGTTCCTCCTGGGCTCTGTACAGAGCTGCGTAGCTGCCGCCCCAGTGCATCAATTCCTTATGGGTTCCGGACTCGGCTGTCCTGCCCTGGTTCATGAAGAAGATCCTGAAGGCATCCCTGACATTGGCCAGGCGGTGGGAAATCAGGATCACTGTCTTTTCCCCGGACAGATGTCTTACGGCCTCCATGATGGCAGCTTCGCTCTCCAGGTCTATGTTGGAGGTAGCTTCATCCAGGATATAGACAGGGGTATCTCTGAGGATGGCCCTGGCCAGGGCCAGGCGCTGCCTCTGTCCGCCGGATAAGTTGGAGCCTCCTTCTGTCAGAGCCGTATCCAGCCCACTGCCCTTTCTCAGATATCCTGCCAGGCAGACAGTCTCCAGGACCTCCCAGAGCCTGTCATCTGAGGCATCCGGTGCAGCCATCAGAAGATTGTCCCTGACAGTCCCTTTGAAGATATAGGCCCCGGAGGATACCAGGGTAACGGCTTTCAGAAGACTCTTTTCCGAAAGGGAAGACAGTTCCTTTCCTCCCACGTAGATATGGCCCTCATAGCCGGGCAGGCGTCCTGTCAGGATCCTGGCCACGGTACTCTTGCCGCAGCCGCTCTCTCCCACGATGCCGATCAGCTTCCCGGGCTCTGCCTTCAGGCTGACGCTCTTAAGGGCGGGCACGCCCGTCTCTTCACCTTCCCTGGCCGGATAAGAAAAACGTACTGCCTGCATGATAATACTGACAGGTCCTTCCTCCAGTTCCTCTGATTCCTCATCAGGCTCGGGCAGATCCAGAAAGGCAAAGATCCGGTCGCTGGCAGACATGCCGTTCATGGCGATATGAAAGTAGGATCCCAGAAGCCGCATGGGAAGGAAAAAGTCCAGTGCCAGAAAGATGATCATGGCAACGCCTGCCAGATCCGTCCTGCCTGCACTGTATGCAGAAAGGGCGCAGAGCATGCCGGCGGCGGCACCGCCGTAGGCCACCACGTCCATGACAATGACCGAGTTCAGCTGCATCTGCAGGACCTTCATGGTGATCCTGCGGAAATGCTCCGCTTCTTTGTCCATCTCCTCTGCCGCTCTCTGGTCTGCCCGGTAGGTCTTAAGGACTGTCATTCCCTGGATGTTCTCCAGGAAGCTGTCCCCCAGGTTCAGATATACGTCCCAGTACTTGTTCAGGATCCTCTTGGCGATCTTCTGCACGATCACGATAACAACGGGGATCATGGGTACAAAGACAAAGAGCACCAGAGAAGCCATAAGGCTGTATCTGCACAGGAAGATAAAGAGAGTCAGAGGGGCCAGGAGAGAATAGAAAAGCTGGGACAGATATTTTCCGTAATAGGTCTCCAGCTGTTCCACGCCTTCCGATGCCATCTGGACAATCTGGGCCGTAGCGGTATGCTGGCGGTAGGAAGCCCCCAGTCTCAGCAGCTTGTCATAGATCTGGCCTCGAAGGATCCGTTTGACATCGCAGGAAGCCATAAAGGAAGCATTGACGGATCCATGTTCACATAAAATCCTGACCAGGACTGTTCCGCCAGTGATGCCCATATATAAAGGAAGAAATGAATTCAGAGGAGCGCCGTCCAGGGCATTCCGGAGGATCTGCCCAATGGACCAGGCCGTAAGAATCTGACAGATAAGAGCGATCCACTGCCAGAGGACCTGGAAAACGATATACTTTGTCGAATGGGATAATAACTTCAGAAGTCTTTTCTTGATCATGGCACAAAACTCCTTTCCCTTATACTATTCATCATAGCATAGGGAAAGGAGTTTTGTAAGGAAGGGCTAACTACATAGTCAGCATATAGTCAGCTTACAATCAATAAACCATACAGGCATCACAGAGCCCTGATTCTGTCCATGGCCTCCACGGAGCTTTCATAAGTTCCGAAAGCTGTCAGACGGAAGTAATGCTCCCCGGAGGGACCGAAGCCGGAGCCGGGAGTGCCTACTACGCAGGCCTTTTCCAGCAGAAGGTCAAAGAATTCCCAGCTGGTCATATCGCCGGGAGTTCGCAGCCAGATATAAGGGGAATCCTGACCGCCGAAGGCCTGATAGCCCATGTCGGTGAGGCTCTTTCTGATAAAGGAGGCGTTCTTCATATATGTCTCTACCAGGTCCCGGATTTGCTCTCTGCCTTTGGGGCTGTAGCAGGCTTCGCCCGCTCTCTGCACGATGTAGGGAGCGCCGTTGTACTTGGTCCCGTGGCGCCTTGCCCAGAGGGGATGGAGGGCCTGGCCGTTTTTGTCTTTCAGGTCCTTGGGAATGACAGTGGCTCCCAGGCGAAGGCCCGTAAAGCCGGCGTTCTTGGAGAAGGAGCGAAGCTCTATGGCACAGGTTCTGGCTCCTTCACATTCATAGATGGAATGGGGCACCTCGGGGTGGGAGATATAGGCTTCATAGGCGGCGTCAAAGAGTATGACTGCTCCCACCTTATTTGCATAGTCCACCCACTCCTGCAGGGCAGCCTTTTTGATAACGGCACCGGTAGGGTTATTGGGGAAGCACAGATAGATCAGGTCCGGTGTCTCCTCCGGGATCTCCGGCGCAAAGCCGTTTTCCATGGTGCAGGGCATGTAGATGACGTCGGACCAGGTGCCGGAGGCAGAGTCATAGGTCCCTGTGCGGCCGGCCATGACATTGGAATCCACGTAGACAGGATACACCGGGTCGCAGACTGCGATCCTGCTCTCCCTGGCAAAAATCTCCTGAATATTGGCGGAGTCGCTCTTTGCTCCGTCGGAAATAAAGATCTCATCCGGCTCGATCTGACAGCCTCTCTCCTGGAAATCCACTCTGGCCATAGCTTCCCGCAGGAAGGCATAGCCCAGGTCCGGCGCATAGCCCCGGAAGGTCTCGGCAGACGCCATCTCGTCCACGGCCTTATGAAGAGCACCGATTACGGCAGAGGGAAGGGGTCTTGTAACGTCTCCTATCCCCAGGCGTATGATCTTTGCCTCCGGATGGGCATCCGTAAAGGCTCTTGTCTTTTTTGCCACTGTAGAGAACAGGTAGCTTCCCGGCAGTTTCAGGTAATCTAAACTGGTACCCGTAGAGAGGACAACGCCATGACAGGCGGCACCCCTCTTCGGG
>CAMOGQ010000051.1 GCA_946614165.1 uncultured Lachnospiraceae bacterium | reverse complement strand
GAAGATGGGTAAAAATCCAAAATCTGAAAAGTTACCGTTTTTTGAGAAATTCACGGTTTCCATGACGCTCGTCCTTCTTTGCCTGATGGCCTATCAGGTGACCGGCGAAGCAGCCCATGAATTTATCGGCGTCGGAATGACCTTTCTCTGCATAGTCCACCAGATTCTCAACAGAAGGTGGTACGGGACGCTTTTAAAAGGGAAATACAAAGCTTTCCGTGTTCTGCAGACAGGGATCAACATCCTTCTGCTAATGTCCTTAGCAGTGACAGCTTTCTGCGGCATGTCCATGAGCTCCTACGCCGTACCTTTTATGTACGGCATACTCAGGGTCTCTCTGGTCAGAAGAGTCCACCTGTCTGTATCCCACTGGTCCTTTGTTCTTATGGGACTGCATCTGGGTCTGCATGTACCGGTCATGGCGGCCAGGCTGAAGCTGACAGATAAAATAAGGACTGTTCTGGTTCCTGTCTTCAGCCTGCTGGCCGGAATCGGACTTTTCCTTTTCCTGCATACAGGAATGCCTGCTTACCTTTTCTTCCGCGTTGCATTTGCTTTTCTGGACTATGACAAAGCTCCCTTCATGGTATTTCTGGAAAATATCCTGATGCTTTTTTTCTGGACCTTTGCAGGCGCTCAGGCCTCTGTCTTTTTCAGAAACCTGCAGGCAAAGAAGAAGGAGAAGAGAAAGCTGATCCTTCCTGTCCTTTTTACGGCAGTTTCTGTCCTTATCGGATCTGTTCTGGGCATGGCTTTTCCTTCCGAAAATGACTTTGGCTTCGGAAGCGGAGACTGGACTTCTGATCAGGAAATATCGGGAGACGGTATGTCAGCGGACATGCAGGAGACCGGTGAAGTCCCTGAGGACGCAGATTTTTCCGAATCAGAAGCAGCAGAGGACCAGGCGGGCAGCACAGACGCAGAGAAAAGCCCTTCTGACGTGCAGGACGGTTTTATTCTGATCGAAGGCGGTTCGTTTTCCATGGGCTCTCCCGAGACCGAGAACTGGCGTATAGAAGACGAAACGCAGCATGAGGTCACTGTATCTTCCTTCTATGTCGATCCCTTTGAGACTCTGCAGGAAGAATATGAGCGGCTGACAGGAGAAAATCCCAGTACCTTCCGGGGAGACCGTCTCCCTGTGGAAACATTTCCTGGCTGAACGCTGTTGCTTTTGCCAACGCAAAAAGCCTGGAAGCGGGACTTACGCCTGCCTATACCATAAAGGAAGAAGAAGTAATCTGGGACAGATCCGCCAGCGGCTACCGCCTTCCCACGGAAGCAGAATGGGAGTATGCCTGAAGGGCCGGAACAGAGACTCCTTTCAACATGGTTCCCTCACCGGATGCCGACCACGCCAACTTCTACGGGCACTATCCCTATGAGATCGAGGAAAACTACTTCGATAACTCTGTTCTGGAATCAAAGCCCGGCACTTACAGGCAGACGACCGTGGAAACCGGCTCCTTTGAACCCAATGCCTGGGGCCTTTATGATACCCACGGCAACGTAAACGAATGGTGCTTTGACTTCTACGGCCCCTATGACCCTGATGATGCAGCGGATCCCGCAGGTCCTTCTTCAGGCACCAGACATGTCTACCGGGGCGGCGGCTGGAATGATTTTGCCAAGAACATGCGAAGCGCCTACCGGGCCGCAGGCCAGGCAGAAATGAAAAGCTATAACCTGGGACTTCGTCTTGTAAGGAATGCGGATGACCGCAGTTACGAAACGGTCTCTGTCAGGAATGAAGACCTGTCAGTAAGGGAGGACGGTAAAGTCCTGATCGCCTTTTTCTCCTGGAGCGGCAATACCAGAGGCATTGCTCAGGAAATACAGCGGCAGACAGGTGCGGATCTTTTTGAAATTACCCCGGTGCATCCTTATTCTTCGGATTACAATACCGTTCTTATGGAAGCCCAGGAAGACCAGCATAATCAGGCAAGACTGGAGCTTTCCTCCAGCGTGGAAAACATGGAAGACTACGATACTATTCTTCTGGGATATCCCAACTGGTGGGCCTCCATACCCATGCCCATCGCCTCCTTCCTGGAAGAATATGACTTCTCCGGCAAACGGATCCTTCCCTTCTGCTCTCATGGAGGCGGCAGATTCGGCCAGAGCCTAACTGCCATCGCAAAACTGGCTCCCGAAGCAGACCTGGGCGAGGGCCTTTCGGTCCATTATTCCGGCGGATCCTCTCTCTCCGGGGATGTGTCCGCATGGCTCACCGGAAACGGAATTGCAGTGAAGTAACGAAAATCATTTCTTTACCGCAAAATAAATCAATCATGTACCGGGACGGCCGCGTCCCGGATGAGATCCAGGCACATGCAGACATTCGGTTCTGCCTGTGCCTGTTTTTCGTTTCCTGAATCCTGACAGGGCTTCGGACTTTCAATGAACGGCCTTAAGGATATCCCAAAAACATGGCACAGGGCACAGCGTCAGATTCACAGGATGTGCGATTGGGCCTTGTTTGCCTTTGTGATACCGCCTTATAATAAAAGAAGCTTTTATAAAGAAGCCCGCAGAAAGGACAGATCTGGAATGCTTGAAAAAGGAATCATCGGAAATAAAGAAATCATTGTAACAGAGGATTGTACCGCAAGGTCCATGGGGAGCGGTGAACTGCCGGTTTTCGCCACACCTGCCATGATCGCCCTGATCGAAGAAACGGCCTGGAGGAGCGTTGCCGCCTTTCTGGATCCCGGCCAGGGGACCGTCGGAACGAAACTGGAGATCAGCCATCTGGCGGCAACGCCCATGGGCATGAAGGTATCCTGCCGGACAGAACTTACGGAAGTGGACCGCCGCCGCCTGGTCTTTAAAGCCGAAGTATTTGATGCATGCGGAAAAGTGGGCGAGGGAACCCACGAACGCTTCCTTGTGGAAAACGAAAAGTTTCTTTTAAGGGCCCGGTCAAAAGCCGGAAACAATCAGTAAAGAGGTATTTTAATGCCAGACTATAAGAAAAAAGTAACTATGGATGCCGGCGGCTTTGTGCTGCTGTCCGATTACGTGCCTGCCATCATTCAGGAGATCCGCTATTTTTCCACCTACAACTTTGTGGGAGAAAGGATCAACGGCTACGAGGAGCCCTGTGCCATCTGTACCAGAGAGGCTGCCAGGGCCATGCAGGCTGTCAGCAATGAGATGAACGCAAAAGGCTACCGGGTGAAGGTATTTGACGCCTACCGGCCCGCCTGCGCCGTAAGGCACTTTGTCTACTGGGGGATCGAAGACCTGGATCTTCGCATGAAGCCTTTCTTCTATCCTGAACTGGAAAAACAGGCTCTTTTCAAGGAAGGATATATTGCCTCCCAGTCGAGTCACAGCCGCGGATCCACCATTGACCTGACCCTGCTGGATATGTCCACCGGAAAAGAAGTGGATATGGGATCCCCCTTTGATCTGTTCAGCCCCGTTTCTCATCCGGACTACAGAGGTATTACGGAGGAGCAGTACGAAAACCGCATGCTGCTCCAGTCTGTTATGGTCAGGAACGGATTTGTTCCCATCGACTGTGAATGGTGGCATTTTACCCTGGCGGACGAGCCATATCCGGATACTTATTTCGAATTTCCCGTTTCTTCCGAGTATCTGAAGAGCTGAGCACAGAAAGGGACTTATATGTATCTTGAGACCTTCCGGCTGCCCGGAATGGAAACAGAAGAGATGCTCCTGGCAAAGAGAATGGAACAAAACGGGGGCAGAAATCTGGGTTATATCGACAATCCCTATCCCTGCGGCCTCTTTCCGGCCATGGATCTTCGGGAACTGAATTTCGACAGGATCACAATCCTCTATGGCGGGAACGGATCCGGCAAGAGCACCCTGCTGAATCTGATCGCGCAGAAACTGCATCTGAAGCGTTCCGCTCCCTACAATTCAGGGGAAATGATGGAATCCTTCGTAAATGCCTGCGGCTATGAGACTGGTTATGACGACTATGGGGAGAAGATGAAAATTCCTGAAGGGAGCCGGATCATAACTTCCGATGACATCTTCGAATATATGCTGGCTGCCAGATCAGGCAATGACGAGATAGAAAGCAGTAAGGAAGAAGCAAAAGAGGACTGGGCTGTTCTCAAATATGGAAAGGGCCTGCGTTTTACGGGAATGGATGATTACGAGAACCTCCGCCTGCAGAACCTGGCCAGGAGCAGATCGGTGTCCAGAAGGAAGTTTCTGAAAAAAACACTGGGAGAGGAAGTCAGGCTTGCCTCCAACGGTGAAACGGCTCTTCTGTATTTTCAAAAGAAGCTGGAAAACGACACCCTTTACTGCCTGGATGAACCGGAAAATTCCATGTCTCCCCGTATGCAGCTGGAGCTGAAAAAACTTTTGGAGACCCAGGTCCGCTTCTGCGGCTGCCAGCTGATCGTTGCCACCCACTCTCCATTCCTCCTGTCCATGCAGGGTGCCAGGATCTACGATCTTGACGAATCTCCGGTGGATATAAGGAACTGGTGGGAGCTGGAGAACGTCCGGATTTATTATGATTTTTTCAAAGAAAACAGTGAACTGTTTAAAGACTGATATAACATAAGGATAATCCTGCCGGAAGGCAGATTATTAATATTTTTATAAGGAGTGTACTGTTTGAGAAAGTACAAAGCACTGGAGATTGCAGTCTGACCGGGAGGTCTGTCGAGCAGTCAAAAGACCTCCCGCCCTACGGCAGTTGTCGTCAGCAATATTCAGGAGGAAAAACAATGAATAAAAATGACTTTACCATTCGTCTGGAAAGAGAAGAAGATTACAGAGAAGTTGAAAACCTTGTGAGAGAATCGTTCTGGAACGTTTACCGTCCCGGCTGCCTGGAACATTATGTAATCCATGTGCTCCGGAAAGATCCGGCCTTTGTAAAAGAGCTTGACTTTGTTATGGAAAAGGACGGCAGACTGATCGGCCAAAACATGTTCATGAGAACGGTCATTAATTCCGATGACGGGAGAGAGATCCCGGTCCTGACCATGGGGCCCATCGGTATCACGCCTGATCTTAAGCGCCGCGGTTACGGAAAAAAGATCCTGGACTATTCCCTGGAAAAAGCGTCGTCCATGGGCTTCGGCGCCGTGCTCTTTGAAGGCAATATCGGCTTCTACGGGAATAGCGGCTTCGACTATGCAAGGAACTTCGGCATCCGTTATCACGATCTTCCGGAGGGAGAAGATGATTCCTTCTTCCTTTGCAGAGAACTGATCCCCGGCTATCTTGAAGGCGTTACCGGCGTATACCAGACGCCCCAGGGCTACTACGTGGACATACAGGAGGCGGAAGAGTTCGACAAAACGTTTTCCTATAAAGAGAAACTGAAGCTTCCCGGACAGATCTTCCAGGAATAAGGTAAAATGAACGGAAAGGCCTGTGCATCATCATGGTGCACAGGCCTTTTCCATATCCTCAGTGAAATGACTGACTCCCAGGCATAAGATGTCATTTTCCTTATATGCTCCGGCACCCCTTTACAGTGCATGATTTGTCGTCCGCCGGACGACACATTCCTGCTGCGTATCCTCTATACTTGAATTATCAAAGAAAAGGAGGAAAAAAAGAATGATCGGAGCAATTTTAGGTGATATGATCGGCGCCCCTTACGAATTTGACAGGGGCGGGAAAACAAAGAAATTTCCGCTTTTCTGCAGATCTTCTCAGTTTACCGATGATACTGTAATGACCATCGCAGTAGCGGAAGCCCTGATGGATACCATGGGTGGGAGTGATGACGAGATCCGCAGGGCTCTGGTAAAGTCCATGCAGAAGTGGGGACACCGTTATCCGAATGCAGGCTACGGCGGCATGTTCTACCGCTGGCTCAGGGAAAGAAAACCAAAGCCCTACGGCAGTTTCGGAAACGGATCCGCCATGCGGGTTTCAAGCGCCGGGTGGCTCTGTGGGAGCCTGGAGGAGACCAGGCATATGGCTAGACTGACAGCGGAAGTGACCCATAATCACCCCGAGGGCATAAAGGGCGCGGAAGCTGCCGCATCTGCCATTTTCCTTGCCAGGACAGGCCGCGGTAAAGAGGAAATTAGGGACTACATCGTTTCGGAATTCGGTTATGACCTGTCCCGCACCTGCGATCAGATCCGTCCGACATACCATCACGTAGAGACCTGTCAGAAGACCGTGCCGGAAGCTGTGACTGCTTTTCTGGAAGGAAGGGATTTTGAAGACGTCATTCGCACTGCTGTATCCCTGGGTGGAGACTGCGATACACTTACCTGCATTGCGGGAGGCATGGCAGAGGCCTTTTACGGAGTACCGGAGGATATTGCGGCAGAAGGAAGAAAACGCCTCCCTGCAGATATGCTGGAAGTCCTTGACCGCTTTGACGGACTGCGCAGGAGGGAAGAAGAGAACCCCGGTGGAGATATGTTCACTGCAGGAAACGTTCTGATCGAGGAAGCCATCCGAAACTATTATGATGAAAGCAGCAGAGAAAACCTGAGCGGTGTTCTGGAAGCCATCCGTCAGAGAATGCATGAAGACGGCCACTTTATAGTACCTGTAACAAGAGGAGAAGAAGAGAATTCCTTTTCCTTCCGCCAGGTCCGGTCCGGGGACGGAAAGTTCTGGCAGGCGGTATTTACTTCAAAGAAAGAATTCGAAAAAGGAGAAGCGGCAGATATCCTGTCCCATTTCATGGACAGTGTTCTGAAGGCGGGACTGGATATGGAAGGTGAAGGCTTTATCATCAATCCCTGGGGACAGTCCTTCATGCTTCCCAAGGATCTGATCAAAATGATCTTTGATGCAGACGGAGATACGCAGTATCACATACCGGATGATCCCATCACGGAAGAACTCCTGAAGGACGGTTCCTTTCTGAAAAATGCCGTTGAAATCTGCGCAAGGAACCGAACACAGCTCAATCTGATCAGACTGGCCGCCATACTCAGGGACAGCTTTGTCTGGATCCCCTGCAATGCCATCCTCAGCGATACGGATTACGACAACTTCTCCAGAGTCGTTTTGGATGCTGCGGATCAGGGCAATCTTGATTCTCTGACAGGCAGGACCCTTACCAGCCGGGAACCCATCCGCATGGTTCCGGATATCCTGCAAAACGGTGACGATTTCTTTTTTCCTGTATTTACCAGTGATGACGAAATGGGAAAATACGGAGAAAACTTCTCCAAAATGGAAAGGCCATTTACAGAAGCGTTGTCTCTGGCAGTTAACAATGAGAAAAATGTGAAGGGAATCGTGATCAACGCTTTCACAACTCCGTTTGTTATTCCAAAAGAGATGTTCAAAATCATATCGGAAATGCCGTCCTGCCTTCATCCGGATCAGAACTGAGGCAGAACAGAGTTTATTCTTTCTTATTAATTCGTCTCCCTGATTTTGTTTACAGACCGTAAGCATACCTTCTCTGAACAATGTGCCTGAACACCCGGGTATTATGAAATCAGCGATTCATTTCTCCCTGGCTTCCGTTTATGCAGCCGGGAAAATGAGATCAAAAGTGCATAGGACATGGAATTTCGATGCAGGACTGCCTTCAAAAAGGCGGTCCTGTTTTAATTAATTTGAATACACAAAACCCAATTTTAGATATACGCTGCATGGGATCAGACATAAAATTTTTATATAAAGTAACGTAAAACCGCATATTTATTGATTAGGAGGAGTGCATGGCACACTGGTGGAATCATTATCCCGGCGAATGATACAGCCCAATTTCAGATAGATCGATACACTGAATTTTGATGAGGAGCGTTTTCTGAAAGAACTGGAATCGTTTTCCTGCAACGCTGTAATGCTGAACGCCGCCGGTCTGATCGCTTCCTATGATACAGATCTGGAGGATCATCAGAAGAGTCCTTATTTAGACGGCTTTGACCTCAGACATCTGGTGGAAAAATGCCATGAGAAGGGCATCCGGGTCATCGCCCGTACTGATTTCTCGAAAATTCCTGCAGCCGTATTTGACAGACATCCCGACTGGGCCTACCGTCACGCCGACGGAACAGAACTGAATTATAACGACTATGTCCAGACTTGCTTGAACGGAGGATATCAGGGCTTGTACATGGATGAGATCATTCGGGAAATGTTCACGAAGATTCCCTTTGACGGCATCTATATCAACATGGGCTACGCTACCGGATATGTGGTGGATTACAGCATGAAACGGCATGAACCCTGCCATTGCGACAGCTGCATGAAAGCCTTCAGGGAAAAGACCGGTATGGAGGTTCCTGTACAGCTTCGTCCCGGCGACAGGGCCAGCATGACCTATATCGGATGGCAGATACAGATCGCTAACGCCCAGAAAAAGAAGATCACACAGCTTGTGCGGGAGTTCGCTCCGGAAGCAGCCTACTGTTCCATCGATTACTCCCGTCAGGAAGCTCATACCGATTTCAAAGAGACTTTTCCCGCCTGGCATTACAGGGCTTCCTCCTGTGCCAGAACCATGAGAGGCATGGATGTGGAAGCCACTGTCGCGGATGTTGATTTCATGGGATTTGCCTATCGTCATACATCCTGCACCCCTGCCCTGCAGGAGCTTCGTCTGGGGCAGACCCTGGCCAGCTTCAGCGGTATTGACTATTACGTCATAGGCCGTCTTTATGACAAGACCGATCAGAGCGCTTTCGAGCGGGTAAAGAGGGTCTTTTCCTATGCTAAAAAGCATGAGGATCTGATGTACGGAGCAGACCCGGTATCGGATGTGCTTCTGGTCAGAGAATCCTACATCGTTCCCAATAAGGAAGAATCGATATGCTGAATCTGCTTAATGCAGTTTTACACCTGACTAAAAGGAAGAAACAAGTACCGCAGCATTGAGCGTTTTGTGGGGAGGAGAAGAAATGGCAGGCTATCTGATCAAGGATACGACAAAGGAAGAGCGTGAACGGATCGTTGCGGAATCCATTGGCAACATTAACGGAGCATGTGATGGGTGCGCTGTCGGCCTGGCGGACATGTATCAGGACTATATCGACGGGAAATGCGAACTGAGAGAGATCAACATGTCGTTTGCGGCAAGATACGTATCCGGCAGCAATGGTCCTGCTGAAAACGGATGCGGATATGCCTGACGGAAAAGAACAAGCGAAATAAAAAACTTTCGGAAACCGGCTGAAGGATTCTGCATTTGGCAATCCGGGAGACGTGTCGGCTTTCGGGAGAAGACGGATCAAGGGAAAGACTCTCTGCTTTATCAGATCGAAGAAGACATCCTGCATTCCCACAGATGCCGCATCATCACAATGAACGGGAATCCTCACAAAGGCAGCCCTGCCTTTCATGAAGAGCAGTATCTCATGGCGTCGTCCATTCTTGTAAACAACCTTTGGTTCGGATACAATTATAAATATCAGGGCATGATTGCGGGAGCTTCACAGAAAGACTCATAGCTTCTTTCAGGGCCCGGCAGTCTTGCTGGATTTTTGCAGTGCTGCTCCGGAGCCCTCCTGGAGTATCCTGCAGCATCCCGTATTCAGGGCCTGTGTCAATAAGAAATTGCGACCGTATCCTTGTACTGGACTGGGGAAAAATCATCGAGGATGGCACCTACGACGAACTGATCGAAAAGGGCGGATTTTTTGCAGGACTCGTCGAGCGGCAAAGACTGGATACAGGGGACAATGCCGTAAGACACATATAGCAGCGAAGAAAGAAGAAAGGAAGAGAGAAGAGAGAAGAGAGAAGAGAGAAGAAGGACGGACTGAAAGCAGGCGTGGGACCGACATAAAAGAAACTTATGAAAATCGTCCTGCTGCTGTCGTATTTATTTCAACTGCGTGATTCTTCTGAATGGAACGGGATAATATCTGTAATCCGTATGATGCAAGGATTATTCCGATCCTGCCGGAAGAAAAAATAATTTTAATAGGAGGAATCAAAATGACGTAGAACAATGAAAAGATGGAACTGAACACAGACGACCTGGAGCAGGTGTCGGGAGGAGCCATAGGAAAAAACTACAAATTCACCATAGATATGAAGGTCAGGCTCTATATCTGGTCCATGGACCAGAAGAAACACCATGGCTATAGCCTTCCGCAGACCATAAGCAAAGCCAAACAATATTTCCATGGGCAGATAAAATGGGATGATATCGAGGATTTTCTTCCCATTTATTGGGATGAAGAATATATGACGATGGATCAGGCACGGAGCAGATTCATACGGGATTCGATCATGGGGACATAATGTCAAAAGCATATCCTTCGGCTGCAGGCGCCGGGAGATCCACTGTCATGAAAAGAACCGGACTCCACATGCCGGAACCGGAACAGCGCGGCATTATAAAGGGTCTTTGAGAGCTTCGTGGTATATGCGGCGTTAAGGACATTGTTTACGATACGATCCGAAGTATATTTCGAAGAAAAAGGACTCGTGATCCTGGGCATGCCGGGACAGAGTCGTCCGATCTGATCCCGGTACTGTTAAAAAACGAAATCAAACAAAAAGGAGAAAAGACAATGGAAAAAGAATTTGAACTGAATCTGGACGATCTGGGAAACGTTGCAGGCGGCAACTACGAAGGCCCCATCCCCTACAGCGATATCGACGAGAAGGCCAAGCTGCTGGACTGGATCCGGGATACTTACGGTCTTGAGAATGCCTGCTGCGCGGCGGGCGGCTTCTACTGGGACGATGCGGCAACGGAGATCTTCCGTACACAGGGCGGCTTCATGTGGGGCCAGTATATCAAATCACATTACAACCCCCGCCAGGGACTTGACGGATAATCAGCGCGGGACTGGACGGAAAGGAAAATCAATTCGGACATGCGTCCGGACCGAAGAAGCAGGCAGGATAAATTATCCTCGTTCATGACAAATAAGCCGGATAATATTTCGGCTGCAAGTCATTTCATGTAAGTACAGAGAGGAAGCTTGAGACGCCGCTTCAAGTGTTTTATTGAAAATCAGGTCAAAGCTGAACTTTTTTACGAGGTTCGGCTTTGACCTGAGGTAAAAATGGATTTTGGCAACTTTATAAAAAAAAGGTAATTCAAGGTTTTTGAAATTCCGAGAATACACTCTTTGACAAGGAGGTATCAAAATGATGGAGAACAATAAAAACATGGAACCGGATCAGGAACTGAATACAGCCGACCTGGATCAGGTGTCGGGAGGAGCCATAGGAAAGAACTATAAATTCACATTGGAACTGAAGCTCAGGCTGTATTGCTATACAAGAGACCAGAAAAAGCACCATGGCTACAGCCTGCCGCAGACCATCGGCAGGGCCAAGATCTATTTCCAAGGCGAGATCAAATGGGCTGATATTGAGGATTTCGTTCCCATTTATTGGGATATTTACATGACGAATGATGAAGCGCGGAGCAGATTGTTACGCGATGCGTTCATGGGGGTATCTTAACCTGCGGATGCCGTCACATGATCCCGGCTGAGGCTTCTTTCGGACAAGCGCAGAAGGATGCAGGCATCTTTTACTAAAAAGGGCACGTCTGACCTGTTCAATGGACCGGGTTGCTTTGCCGGACTCATCCGTAACTGTGTACGGATATCCACACGGCAGCCCGGAACAGGTACCCCCAGGGGCAGCTGTCGGAGAAACAGCCGAAAAGAGGCGTATTTTCCTTCACGATTCCGATAGAGTGACAGAAGGAGGCAGCGGATTGCCTGTGTGCTGCAATACCGTCGACCCGGTGCATGACACCCCAGGCAATCCGGATCCTTCCTGTATAACAGGTGTTTTGAGAAGTATCAGAAAAACCGATTCTTACATACGGCAGACCGCTATTTCAGTAATGATTCCGGCTTTTCTTGTGCCGGATTTTTGGGGAGATTATCTGCAAAAAGCTCATGTATAAGTAAATTACCCCGACCCATAAAGGGATCGGGGCTTGCTAAAGGCTCCTGCCCTTTATAGTTTTAAAGGTTTGCGGCTCGCCCATCTGGTCCTAACGTCACACCAAAAGGTAAGCTCCCAGACTGTACTTTTGCGCGTATCCCCCGGTACAGGGAACTGCGGCCGCATCGCCGGGTGATTGACAACACCCGCTTTTTGTTCCCCGCAGGATATGCCCGCGGGGAATATGTTTACTTTGTCTTTCGTTTCCCGAACCGGGGATGCGTGTCACCTGAGACATGCGTTTTCCCAAGCTCGTACAGGTTCATGGCACTTATACGGTTATCATTGCTCCTGTACCCACATGAATCGCATATATACTCATTACTGAAAACGCGGTAGCCATTGTTACCCGTCATAAAAGAAGAGTCTTTCCGATTTCGGAAATAAGCGAAGTATCTGTAGACCGCATCAGTCTGTACGGCAGTACCTTCGATAAAATGACGATTACCGGAAATAAAGTAAGTATGGGACTCTACTCGGATGAAATCAGAGGAGAGGATGCCCGGGAAACAGATAATGATTATTCCTTTCGGGATATTTCTGAAATCATTTCCGACAGGATCGGGCAAAAGTCCCGGCCTGAATAAAGAGTTTTCTGTCTCGGATGAAAAAATACAAAAGCATGTGCCAAAAAGGTCTGGCAGGATAGCGGCCATGCCGGTCCTTTTTGACTGAATGCCCATTATCATTTGAAATCGGATATTGCATGCAATATAATATGGATGCTGTTTTTTGAATCCGAAAAAATCAAATATACATTAAAAGAAATACAGGAGCCGGGAATCAAATGAGAAAAATACCTTTCATTATAATTTTAGCATGTGCAGTACTGCTTATCGGGTGCGGCCATGAGCATCAGTGGATAGATGCTACCTGCACCGAGCCAAAGACATGCAGTAAGTGCAAAAAAACAGAAGGCGAAGCCCTTGGGCATGAGTGGATCGAAGCGACCTGTACGGAAGCAAAACACTGCAGCCGCTGCGGTGAGACCGAAGGTGAGCCCCTGGAACATGAGTGGGTCGAAGCGACCTGTACCGAAGCCAGGTACTGCAAAGTATGCGGACGTACAGACGGAGAACCGCTGGGCCATGACTGGATGGATGCTACTCATGAAGCTCCCAAGACCTGCCGAAGATGCGGTGAAACCGAAGGAAAGCCGCTTCTTTATGATACTCCTGCCGGTTTTACAGTAGAACACGTGTTTGGCGATTATTCAAAATTCGGTAATAAGTCCAATATAAGCTGGCTGCAGGGTGTAAATATCTGGCTGAACGGTTCTTTCGAAAACATAAACACTCTGGATCGGTCGGAGGACCCGGATTATCCGATGAATGAGTATATCTGTGAATTTACAGACCAGGACGGAAACAAGTGGCTGATGGAGCTGGATTTTGATTATTATACGCCCATCGAGAAATACACAGATCTTTGTAATCATTCGCTTAGTGTCCTTGGACTGTTCAATGGATTTTCCGAAGAGACAGGACTGCCTGCATTCATCATGGAATCAATTTTTGACAGGGAAACGGGCAATACCATTGATTCCCAGTGGTACAAAGATATATAAGCGCGATCAGAACGATACGCCAAAAGAGTACAATAACCCGTAAGGGTCCTGTTCAAAAAGCTAAAAATGATACAGATATTGAAGATCTCACCATGAAAAATAATACTAAAAACAAAATATGGGTTTTATGTACTATAGCTGGTATTGTTTTTGCCATAGCAGCGATTCACTTACGTGCGAAAGGACTGGTTCCGGTTGTCCTTGATGATGGCTCTACTGTATATATGTATGCTTACAAAACAGAGATTTTAGTATGTCTTATTATTTCTGGTGTATGTTTTGCCTGCGGATTGATTGTAAGCTGATTGAAAGCACACTGAAATGGAACTCATCCATTCCCTGTTAATTATGAAAAGGCCACAGAAGCTCAGCGCTAAGCAGTTGCAAAATATCATGCAAAGCTCAGGACAATTACTGTGCGACTGAATCCGGTCACCGATGCAGATATGATCAGGAATGAATCAACCTGGTGCAAAAGATTAACGCTAAAGCAAATTATTGTTTATTGATTTAGGAGATAAACAAAACCGAAGCTCTTTAATTTGCCTTTTGCAGTTCTTTTTTTCATCAGCAAAGAGTGAATGGATTGAATAAACTTTTTGCAAAAGTGAAAGAGCATGTATAGCAAAAGGCTTTACAAACAGGGCTCCAACTATTCGCAAAATGCAGATTTTACGAATAGTTGGAGCCGTTTTTCAGGTGTCCTGCTGAATACCAGGCCGTTTTATTGGATTTCTGCGCTCGTAAACTTTCGTTCAAATAAATTTTTTTGATTACCTGAATTTATTCTTTCGGCCATTTTCAATTGTTTTGTTCGCTATCATTCCATACATTCTTATTAAGTGATTCATATTCGGCAATCTGATTCATTTACATCAAGGGGCTTTTTCAGGTATATACTGACAGGCAGCTTATGGTATGGGTATGTATTCAGGTTTGCTGAAGTTCTTTAAACTATAAGGACTTTCAACTGCCTACATTTTTTTATGATCCGTTACATCACTTTTTTACGCCTGTCATGGCCCTCTGCCGGGTTCTGTATGTATGACCCTCATGAATCATAACATCCGTGTCATGATTCACATTTTATAATGAAGTTCAATTCCCTCCGCAGTTCCTGTCTGCCATGCATCCATCTTCAAGGTTATTTTCCTTGTTGATCTGCCGGATACCCATTAATTTCCTGAAAAAACTGCCTGTTTCGTATAGCCTTTATTTGAACATACAGAACGTTTGTTTGGCAAATGGGTATGTTTTTATTTGATTACTCATACGCGGCTGAACCGATCCGTTCAAATTTTTCCCTTGTAGATTAATGGAAAGGATGTCTGCGAAGAATCGTGTCTTCCAGGCAGGTTACTCATTTCGGAAGTATTAATAAGGTAAAACCTGTCTGTTGACAATGGTCCTTCTTCCTTCCATAACAAAGTCCTTTCACTCATCAGGATCGTTACGGTTTTCTACACAGATCTCATCCAGCCAGCCCTGGTCTTTCACGCCGCTTATTTTGATATACGGAACCGTTCTTGCAGGTCCCATGCTGTAGTACTTACAGGACAGCGGGCCATAGCAGAATGTTTCAAAACGATTACGGACAATGTTCCTGTCAAAATCATACTGAATGGTTACGTTGGCCATATTTGCCCAGATGCACTGGAAGCATTTTCCTTTCCAGGATGTTTTGCTGAGCATACGTTCGCCTCTCCAGGCATAGATTTCCAGCGGCGGCACACCTGTTTTCCAAGGGGGACCAGAATAATCGGATGAATTGACCCGGGGAATCGTGGTTCCATTGTATCTGATATTCGCATCATCATGTATTACGGTCATTGTTTGCGCAGAGTCTTCATCGGCAGCTTTCACTTTTTTAATACTGCCGGCCCGATAATAATCTGCAAATTCGATTTCCGGATATTTCTTTGTCCATCCTGTTCCTTTGATCACATCCCCAATATGGATCTTCAGTCGGGCTTCCTGTTTTTCCGAAATCGCCACACAAAAGTCATATTGATTGGAAATAGGGTCATGCTGAAGAAGTTCCTGGCCAAAGAATGCTTCACCTTTCAGAAAAATATTGTAACCGCATTCACGGTGTGTCCGGTTGTCTATCAGGTAACGCCAGACTGTACTTCTCGGCTGGATTGAAACGACTTCTCCTTTCCATTCTATCTTCTTCTGTTCATTTTCCATTTCAGATATCCTTTCAGCAGTTCTGCATTTATCGGTGATATTATGCGTTCGCACTAATATATGCCATATCAATAATAAATTTGTTCTAACGACTTATTTTTATATATTCCTTGTTGTTATCTGGTCTTCTTTTTTAGTGTCCTGAAAATTCAGAAAAAGTCATTATTCCAGACTGATCCAAATGCCGGTATCATGAATAGACGCTCCTTCCACACTGCTGTAAAAACTCTGGGCTTCCTTATTGGAGGCCATAAGCGCTATCAGCATGCCTGCGCCCAGAGCCCTGCATTCATTTCTGAGCCTTTCAAGAAGCATCTGTGCTACTTTATGATGCCTCTTGTTTTTCAGCACACAGATCCAGTCCAGATAAGCACTGCAGCAGGATGCGTCACTCCGGCTGGTTATCAGTGAAGCATCGATCCTGCCAATCACCTTATCATCCTGCAGTGCTATAAAGGACACTGCCGTATTGAACCGTTGATCATCGAAGCTTTTCCTAAGCTGCTCCTCATATACCGCATCCGGCTCCCAGAAGTAGGTATCCGGTTCCTGGATTCTAAGCTCCTTTTCGAATGCAATGACTTTTTCAATTTCCTGCTTTTCAAGTTCTTTAATTTTTATCATATATGATTTCCTGCATCGGCGGCCAAGACTTCAATTCCGGATTTCCTAAGATATAGAGATTCCAGGCCATAAAATTAAATTCATTATTTGATAAATCCAAGTTCTCTGGCGATGGCACTGAATTTGGGCAGGTCCGTAACAGAAACGTCTACGTTATGTTTTTTTTGGCAAATGCAACATACTCCTGGAAAGAGATTTTCCGTCTTCAAGAATATCTGTTTCAGAACCAGTATAGCACAGACTAAAACCTGTTTCCGCGGGTCATCAGAAGAAAAGTGATTCCCTCTCCTGCCGGAGAAAGAATCACTTTTTTATATACTGAATACAGGACATCGTTTTTATGATTCAAAGATGTTCGTTTCCTCTATTAGTGCTATGAAAATAAATATCCTTACGTGCCAGACGAATGATGCTGAGCGTTCCAGGCCGAGGCACGGGCTGCGACATTTTCCTTCAGATTCGTGAAGAAGAACATATAGTCGTACAGGTGATAAGAGCCCTCCGGGAGAATGTCCAGTCCGGGAGGATAGTCAGCAGGCGTGACGTCGGTAACGATCAGCTCGCCCCTTTCGCCGATGTAGGCTCCGCAGAGTGCCGGGATCGGCTCGCCGCCCGCTTCAAAAACAGCCCCGAGATTAAGCGATTTGTCTGCCGGCGTGCCGTCGGTCTTCCAGTTCAGGGGATTGATGGACAGGGCTTTCATCCCATCCGGGATAATGATCGTCTGTGACAAGGTCCCGTCCTCGCAATCGAAGCAGATGACAGTTCCTGTGTCTGCTTCGCCGGAAGCGGGAACAATCTGCGGATAAGCTTCCGTCATCTCTTCCGTGACCATAGAGCCGATGGAATAGACTGCGATCAGCTGATCCCGCAGCGCCTGAGCCTCAGCACTGTCGCCGCCGTAATACTCCTTCAGCAGCTCCAGACACATCTCTCCGCCCTGGGAGAACCCGGCCAGGATGATTCCCCGACCATCGTTTTCATTGTCCAGATACCAGCGGAAGGCGGCGGAAACGTCTGCATAGGCGATATCTCTGGCCTGATCTCGCTCGGAATCCGGCAGCGAATACGCATTTATGGACATCTGCCGGTAATAGGGGGAGAACAGCCGCCCCGTTTCCTCAAAGATTCCTTTCTCCAGATCGAGGGCATAGATAAAATTTCTCTTGAGCTTGTCGTTAAGGTCAAAGGAATTCGTTTCGCTCCGGGTATCCACAGTCGGACAGACCAGGAATACATCGACTGCTCGATCCTCGCCGAGTTCAAAATATGCCCAGTTATCCGCTGAGCCATAATCCAAAGCATCCTGTGCGGGGATCTCTGCCGCCGAAGGCTGAACGTTTACAGGAACATATTGTTCAGCTGCCTTCGTGATTTCGTCCGGATAGATCTTCGCAAAATCGTTTTTCATCGAGATCGGGATAAAACCCTTGGCAAGATAGTCGGCGGATTTTGCTTCCCAATCCTGGGTGCCCCATTCGCGCTCGCTGTCATCGGCGACGATCATATACGCCTGCGCACGGTAGGGATTCCTCTCATCGACAGCGTAGTTCATCATGCTGGTGTCGCTGCCGCTGTTGCCGAAAGCGAGCACGGGCCGCTGTCCGATCTCCTGTTCGATCCAGATCGATTTGTTGGCGTTCAGATTCTTCTGTATGAAACCGCCGGTCAGCACAAGCTCATCGCCGTTTTCATATTTGAAGTTCATGTTGGACGGCTCGTCTTCATATCCTCGCTGTTTGACCTCAAAATCGGTGCCGATCACGTGCTCCGGCTCCACATAGTCCTGGATCGGGGAGTTGGCAATGATGGCGCGGGTGGTCGTACGCTCCGTGCCGCTGATGACCCAGATTTCAAAGCTGCTGTCATAGAGGTATTTCACAAGCTCAACCATCGGCAGATAGAAACCGTCTATGTAACGCATGTTGTTGAAGCTGGCGGTCTTTTTCTGCCCAAACTCCACAGCATAATCGGAAAACTCTTTTACGGTCATGCCCGCATAGGCTTTTGCAAAGTTTCTCGCAAGCGTCTCGTCGGCCACATATCCGGGCTGGATCGACGCGGCCACCGCCTTCAGCTCCTCCGAGACGCGCTCCGGGTGGTCGTAGAGGCAGTATTCGATGAACATCATCGTGTCATAGTAGGTGTAGAAGGTCTCGCAGGTGAGCGTACCGTCCATATCGAACACGGCGATACGATCCTCGATGGGGATAAAATCGCTTCCGCCCTCCTTCGTGACGGCGCTGACGTAGTCGATCAGGCTGTCCCTTGCGCCAGTACCTTCGTTCCAGAGGGAAAGGGCCTTGCTGCCGTCAACAGCAGACGGAGATCGTTTGTCCCCTGCGCTGATGGCGTAGAGGATGCTGACAGCCAGCAGTGCGCAAATCGCTATGATGGCGGTAACACGCCAAAGCTTAAGTTGTTTCGTTGAATTTTCCATTTTGAACCTTCTTCCTGTCTTTTGATTTTTTTGCAACACGTTTTATGCCGGATGAGATTGCTCGCTACCGGCAGACCAATACGCATAGATGGAAGCATGCGCATTATTTCCCGTCCAGGATCGGGCCGTCTTTTCCTTACTCAGCCGGATAGGCTTGTGTCCGCCATCCAAGCTGTTCAGGCGGCCAAAGAGGCGTCCTCGGTGCCGGAGCACTCCACCTGAGCGTGGGCCAGGTCGTCCTGGTACTCACCGGTGAAATTCATGACCGGGTTCAGCCAGTCTAGGCTTACTCAAACACCGCGACGAATTCCGCACTCTCGTCCAACAGTACGGTGATGACCGGATCGGTTGAGAAGTCTTCGCCGTTCTTTGTCCATTTTACAAATTTGCTGCCTTCTTCAGGCGCGGCGGCAAAGGTATAGGTCGCAGGATCGCCCAGATTGACCTGCGCGGACTGATAAGGCCATTCCGGGTCAAGCTCCGGCGCGGTCTCGCCCTCTTCATAGCCAATCATACCAAGGCCTTCTGTGCCTATTGTCACCATAATACTGGCCGTCATATCGCCCATTGAGGTGAAATGGTACGTCTCTCCACCCTCTACGACGAGAAGGAGACCGTCTTCGCCATCTTCAGAAACTGTGACAGTAATGTCATCCTTACTGCCGGAAGAAGGGAGAGAACCGTGCAGGGTGTTTCCATCCTGAGGAAGGGTACCACCCCAGGAATCCTCGCTCCAGTCCTCGCCCAGCATGCAGCCGACATACCAGCCAGGCTCATCAACATCCTCCATCCAGGTAACAGTGAGCATATTCTCATTCTCATCCTGGAAGTAGCCCTGGCGGGTCCATTCGAACGATGCCTGCTCTGCTTCAGACGGGACTACGGTCTGCTGCTCAGCACTGTTTTCCGTCTTTTCTGTACCGCAGGCTGCGATCGTAAACAGCATGATTGTGCACAGAATAAAACAAATGGTTTTCTTCATTGTTCTTTTGTCCTCCTTTTGTTGTTCGCTTGACGATTCAGTCAATTTGGCAGGGAGAAAGCAGAAAAACAGCAGTCAGTAATGTTCAGATTGCTCTCTTCTCAAATTGTGTTTTGATGATTGCCTTTAATTATTTCTCCTGCCTTCTTACCGACGAAGAATTATTACATTTCATTACGCAGCCTGATCTGCGCAAATCAAGGGCAGCCTTTACTGTGTCGTTCTTGAAAATCGTTTCAAATTCATCTCGCATGGAAACTGTATGGAACCCAGTTTTCGACAGGTTCCTGTGAAGAATGCTGCCGATTCCGGATTCCCGAAAGCACGCGGGTTTTATATGATATCCTGCAGTTCTCAGTCGTTGTCGAACTTCGCGATCTCCCAGAACATGTCGGCAGAGGAAAGCCTGGTCATAACGCAGGTATAGTCATCATAGGTGTGAGTGGGCTCCAGGCCGTTCCCGTGATCCTCGCCGTCAGTCTCAAAGGTGGTGGTAAGCACGATGACCAGCTCGGGGGCAAGGCCTTGTGCATCCGCCTCTGCCTTCACGGCCTGATCGCCGGCGTATCCGACCTTTTTCAGGGTGCAGCCCTCAAAGCCTTCCATGTTCTCAAATTCTGCTATGAACTGCTGGACGGCATCGTCGTAATTTTCGCTGTTGATGTACTTGGACGAGAACCCGCCTACCGTAATACCGCCGCTGCAGCCTACTAAACCTAGCAGAAAAACCAGGAATACGGTAAATGCAATAAATCTTTTCATAATGTGATCCTCCTTTATATTTAAAAACATACATGTTAACAGGTACCTGACGTGAGCCGGATTAAGCTGTTGTATCCGTTCTAGATGCTGCGTTCATCTGGAGGTGATCGCAGCAACGTACTCGTCTTTTGACATGACTGCCGTGTGGATATGCGTAGGCCAGCGCGTATATCCCGTAGCGGAAAAAGTTGAGAACAACCCCGAGGACGTATAGCCGGATGCCCCGGCAAATGAGATCGGCGGGGCTGCTTTTCCGCGAGTAAACGATCCCTACGCCCATGGCAAACATAAAGGCATGGGCCGCGGCCATGTAGATTCCAAAGAAGTAATTGCCGATCCAACAGCAGACATCCTGCTCATTGCCGGGCTGATGCAGCCCCATCCGGATGACGCAGTGGCAGAGAATCATGCTGACGATCGCCAGTGCCTTCAGCAGATCCAGCTCGACCTGCCTCCCGGTCTGGTTTTCCGTTTTTGTCATCCCGCCCATACCGAAATCTAACTTTCTTTATGTTACATGCCGCTTACGGATTATTTTTTACTTGGCATAGGATGATTTGTCATAATATGTTTCGCGTGTAATACAACCGCAATACTTACATCTGTACTGATCTTCATACTGTTTTTTACTAAGTAATATCGAATTCTGTTTGTACATGTTCTTTCCACAATTCGGGCAAATATGTTCTGTGGGTGGGAAATCGTACGTCACATCAAACACGATACAATTGTCATTGTTCTTGCACCAGCTTTTGTATTCTACAGAAGCAGCACAGCCTTCCGTAACCCAGTTGCGATCCGCACCGCCGCTGACGGCCTCCAGTTCGTCGAGGACAGTGCTTTGTCCACCCTCCTCTCCTGTACCTTCTCAAAGAGCTGTTTTGCTTCCTCCGCCGTGATCTCCTGACCGTCGGCTTTTACAAGCGCCGCGGCCTACTCAGCGCTTTTCGCAGCAAGGAGTTTTTTCTTTCAGTTCATCTGTGATTGAAATCATAGCTGGTTTCCTCCAACAAGAATGTGCTCTCTATATATAAATATCCATACAATCTTTCATGGCTGCATCAACATCAACAGAGCAAGGAAAAGAATCAGAACAACGAATTTTCGTATCAAAGCAGCGCCGCCTCAATGATTCGGCGATTCCGCCGCGTGCAGAAAAGCCATACTGATCACGGAATAAATCAGATAGGTGATCAGTGTTCCGAAGCAGACGTCCGAAAGAAAATGATTTGTCATATGGATGCGGTTATACCCGTACAGCAGCACGAACGCACAGGCAAAACTGAACGCGATCCAGTTTTTCTTTCCGCTGCGGCGCTTGAACACGTCCGTCAGCATCGGGAGCGAAAACATCATGCTTGCAATCGTCATGTTCCCGCTCGGCCAGCTTTTGAAATTATCATCGCTGCCCGCGAGGTTCGGGATCATCTGCCACCAATTCCGAAATTCTGAGGCCGGATCCTCCTGCGTAATGAGATACTTATATCTCGGACGGGACGCCACCTGTTTGAGCCACAGGTTCACG
>CAMOGQ010000050.1 GCA_946614165.1 uncultured Lachnospiraceae bacterium | reverse complement strand
TATTTTATAAAGAAGACCCGCATGCTGGCGGATTCCCTGAAGGCGGACAGAGGAAGGGACCTGACCTTCCACGTCAATACCTTCGGCTGCCAGATGAACGCCAAGGACTCGGAGAAGCTTTCGGGCATCCTGCTGGCATCGGGCTTTAAGGAAACAGAGGAAGAGGACGCGGATTTTGTCCTTTTCAATACCTGCACGGTCAGAGACAACGCGGACCAGAGGGTCTTCGGGCGTCTGGGCAGGATCAGCCATTTCAAGAAGGCCAACCGGGATATGAAGATCGGTATCTGCGGCTGTATGATGCAGGAAGCTTCCAACGTGGAAAAGATCAAAAAATCCTATCCCTTTGTGGACCTGATCTTCGGCACCCACAACATCTACCGCTTTGCCGAATACCTCTTCCAGGTCATGTCTGAAGACCGCAAGGTCATTCAGATCTGGGATAAGACAGACCAGGTGGTGGAAGATCTTCCTTCCGACAGAAAGTTCTCCTTCAAGGCCGGCGTCAACATCAGCTTCGGCTGCAACAACTTCTGCACCTACTGCATCGTGCCCTATGTCAGGGGACGGGAGAGGAGCAGGGACGCCAGAGAGATCCTGCAGGAATGCGAGCGCCTGGTAAAGGACGGGGTATCCGAGATCATGCTGCTGGGCCAGAACGTCAACTCCTACGGCCATGACCTGGAGGACGGTATCACCTTCCCCGAGCTTCTGGAGGAGGCGGCCCATATCGAGGGCCTCAAGCGCCTTCGCTTCATGACGCCCCATCCCAAGGATTTCTCCGAAGAGCTGATCCAGGTCATCAAAAGAAATCCCAACGTGACCAGGCACATCCACCTGCCCCTCCAGTCCGGCTCCACCAGGATCATCAAAAAGATGAACCGCCACTATACCAAGGAGCAGTATATCGATCTGGTCAGGCATATCCGGGAGGAGATCCCGGACGCCGCCATTACCACGGACATCATCGTGGGCTTTCCCGGGGAGACTCCGGAGGACGTGGACGACACCATCGACGTTATCCGCAGGGCCGAATTCGACAACGCCTTTACCTTTATCTATTCCATAAGGAGAGGCACCCCTGCCGCCGGCTGGGAACAGGTGCCGGAGGAGGAGAAGAAGACCCAGTTTGGCAGGGTCCTCAGAGAGGTCCAGGAATCCGCAAGGCGTCAGTCCGAAAAGCTGCAGGGAAAGACCATGACAGGCCTTGTGGAAGAGGTAAACACCCAGACCAGTGGCTATGTGACCGCCCGCCTTTCCAACAACATGATCGTGCACGTTCCCGGAGACGCCTCCATGATCGGATCCTTCTATCCCATTCATCTGGAGGAGTGCAGGGGCTTTTACTATTTCGGCACCGTCTGCGGAGACAGATGCTGAGAGAGAAATACAGACAGATTGTTTTCAGAACAGGATGATTTATGACCGACATCGATTTTGCCAGCTTATCGCCCATGATGCAACACTACCTGCATACCAAGGAAGAATATCCGGACTGTATCCTTTTTTACAGGCTGGGTGACTTCTATGAGATGTTCTTTGACGACGCGGAGCTGGTATCCCATGAACTGGAGCTGACTCTGACGGGCAAGCAGTGCGGCCTCAAGGAGAGGGCCCCCATGTGCGGCGTCCCCTACCATGCCGTGGACACCTACCTGACAAGACTGGTGGCAAACGGCCACAAGGTGGCCATCTGCGAGCAGATCGAGGATCCAAAGCTGGCCAAAGGCATGGTCAAGCGGGCCGTGATCCGGATCGTGACCCCCGGCACCAACCTGGATATGGAATCCCTGGACGAAGGGAAGAATAACTACATCTTCTGCATCTGCTACGAACCGGGAAACGCCGCTTCCGGCATTGCCGTGGCGGACGTATCCACAGGAGAGTTCCTGACCACCCAGATCGGAGGAGCCCAGAAGATCTACGACGAGATCGTGCGCTACTCCCCTTCGGAGATCGTCTGCAACGACGCCTTTATGATGAGCGGCGTGGATATAGCGGACCTGCGGACCAGGATGGGCATTGTCATCAATACCCTGGACGCTCATTACTTCGACGAGGGAGCGGCCAGAAAGCTGCTGCTGCGCCATTTCCGCGTATCTTCCCTGATCTCTCTGGGCCTGGACGATTTCAAGGCCGGGCAGACAGCCTCCGGGGCCCTGCTCCAGTATCTCTACGATACCCAGAAGAATTCCCTGGGGAATATCACCCATATCTCTCCCTACTCCGCAGGCAGATACATGCTGCTGGATTCCGCCACCAGGCGGAACCTGGAGCTGACGGAGACCCTCAGGGAGAAATCCAAGAGAGGATCCCTTCTCTGGGTCCTGGACAAGACAAAGACCGCCATGGGGGCCAGGCTCCTTCACCGTTTTCTGGAGCAGCCCCTGGTGGACCGCATGGATATAGAGGAAAGACTGGACGCCGTGGAGGCCCTGGGAAAATCCTCCGTGGACAGGGACGAGATCCGGGAATACCTGGCTCCCATCTATGACCTGGAGCGGCTTATGACCAGGGTGGCCTACAAGACGGCCAATCCCAGGGACCTGATCGCCATGCGCAATTCCCTCCGCATGCTGGGCCCCATCCGCCAGGTCCTTATGACCTGGGAGGAGGGAGAACTCTTCAGAATCCGGGAGGACATAGACGAATTTAAAGATCTTCTGGCCTTGCTGGATGCTTCCATCGAGGAGGAGCCGCCCATCCTTGTCAGGGAAGGCGGCATCATAAAGGCCGGCTACGATGAGGACATCGACCATCTGCGCCTGGCCAAGACCCAGGGCAGGCAGTGGCTCATGGATCTGGAGGAAGAAGACCGGCAGAGGACCGGCATCAAGAACCTGAAGATCAAGTACAACAAGGTCTTCGGCTACTATTTCGATGTGACCAACTCCTTCAAGGATCTGGTGCCGGAGGACTATATCCGCAAGCAGACCCTGGTGGGGTCGGAGCGCTATACCACCGCCCGCCTCAAGGAACTGGAAGATACCATCCTCAATGCGGAAGACAAGCTCAACGGCCTGGAATACGACGCCTTCTGCCAGGTCAGAGACGCCGTGGGAGAAAAAATAGAACAGATCCAGAAAGCGGCCAGGGCCGTTGCGCTCCTGGACGTGTACTGTTCCCTGTCCCTGGTGGCGGAGCGGAACCGCTACGTCCGGCCAAAGCTCAACGAAAAGGGATCCATGAAGATCCGGGACGGCAGACACCCCGTGGTGGAACAGATGCTGTCCGGTGACTTTATTTCCAACGACACCACACTTGACAACAAAAAGAACTGCATCGCCGTCATCACCGGCCCCAACATGGCCGGCAAGTCCACCTACATGCGGCAGGTGGCCCTGATCTCCCTCATGGCCCAGATCGGCAGCTTCGTGCCGGCATCCTCCGCGGATCTGTGCGTGGTGGACAGGATCTTTACCAGGGTGGGAGCCTCCGACGATCTGGGAAGCGGCCAGTCCACCTTTATGGTGGAAATGAACGAGGTGGCAAACATCCTCAGGAACGCCACCCCGAACAGCCTTCTGATCCTGGACGAGATCGGCCGGGGCACCTCCACCTTCGACGGCATGAGCATTGCCTGGGCCGTGATCGAATACATCAGCAACAAAAAGATCCTGGGGGCCAAGACCCTCTTTGCCACCCACTATCATGAGCTGACAGAGCTGGAGGGCAAGATCGACAACGTGTCCAACTACTGCGTGGCCGTCAAGGAAAGCGGAGAGGACATCGTCTTTCTGAGAAAGATCGTCCGGGGCGGAGCAGACAAGAGCTACGGCATCCAGGTAGCCAGACTGGCGGGCCTGCCGGACATGGTCATTGAAAGAGCCAGGGAACTGGTGGACCAGCTCTCCGACAACGACATTACGGAGCAGATCGCAAAGATCGAGACCAAATCCGGAAACGCCGTAAAGGGGGCTGCGAAGAAGGTCAGGCACTACGACGAAGTGGACCTGGGCCAGCTCTCTCTTTTCGATACCTCCACGGACGAGGATGTGCTCAAGGAGCTGCGGGAAGCGGATATCCAGAACATGACCCCGCTGGATGCCATGAACACCCTCTTCCGGCTGCAGAGCCGGCTGAAGAACCGGTGGCAGGCCGAATAAAAAAAAGACAGACGCATGAGATCCGAAGAGAAAGGATATATCAGATTTGGAAATTCATGTACTCAGCGAAGAAACCATCAACAGAATAGCCGCCGGTGAGGTGGTGGAAAGGCCCCTCAACGTGGTCAAGGAGCTGGTGGAGAACGCCATAGACGCCGGCGCCACGGCCATTTCCTGCGAGATCCGGGACGGGGGCATCACCATGATCCGGGTCACGGACAACGGATCCGGCATTGATCCTTCCCAGATCGGGACAGCCTTCCTGCGCCATGCCACCAGCAAGATCACGGACGAAACGGATCTGGAAAGTCTCATGACCCTGGGCTTCAGGGGAGAGGCCCTGTCCAGCATCGCAGCCGTGGCCCAGGTGGAGATGATCACCAAGACCAGGGACAAGCTGACGGGCATCCGGGCCACCAACCAGGTCCTTTCTGCGGAAAGCGGCGACCAGGTCAGGCTGGATATGGAAGAGATCGGGGCCCCCGACGGGACCACGGTCATCGTCAGGAACCTTTTCTACAACGTGCCCGTTCGAAGAAAGTTCCTGCGCCAGCCCCAGACGGAGGCAGGCTATGTGACGGACCTGATCGAGCACCAGGCCCTGTCCCATCCCGGCATTTCCTTCCACTACAAGGTCAACGGCCAGGACAAGCTCCATACCACCGGATCGGGAGATCTGAAGGAACTGATCTACCGGATCTACGGAAGAGACATTACAAAGCGGGTCCTGCCCCTTTCCGTGCAGGAAGGAAATCTGAAGCTGGAAGGCTTTATCGGAAGGCCGGAGATCAGCCGCAGCAGTCGCAATTTTGAGACCTTTTTCGTAAACGGCCGCATGCTCAGAAGCGATATCCTCTCCAAAGCCCTGGAAGAGGGCTACCGTACCGACCTCATGCAGCACCGCTTTCCCTTCGCGGTCCTTCACCTGACCATGCCCGCGGAGCAGACGGACGTCAACGTCCATCCCTCCAAGATGGAGATCCATTTCGCCAACCGCCAGGAGATCTACGACTTTGTGGACAGGGCTGTCCACCGGACCCTGCATAAGGTGGAGCTGATCCCCGAGGCCACCATCCATACCGACAAAGAGATGCGGGAGGAAAAGAAGGCGGAAGCAAAGGAAAGAGAGACCCTGTTCAGGGAACAGGGAAAAGCCCAGCCCTTTGAAAAAAACCGCCTCCGGCAGGAGGGAAGGCAGGACGTCTATACCGCTCCTCAGGGGAGAAAAGGCCTGCAGGAGGGCAAAAAAGCCTATGAGATTTTCAAAGAGCTGGTGGAAGCGGCAAAAAAGAGCCCCGAGACAGAAGAGAAGGCAGAGCCTGCAAAGAAGGCGGAGCCTCAGGGACCTTCCCTGATTTCGGAAGAAGGGTTTGTCTTTGAGGACAGACGGATCCCCGAAAAGGAAGCGGAAAAAGGAGAAGAGAAAGCGGCCCTTCCCGCTTCTTCAGAGGAGAAAGAGCCCCGGGAAGAACCCGGGACCTACGTGCAGCAGAGCCTTTTTGAGAGCGTTGACCCTTCCCTGCCCGAAGAGCGCATCATAGACAGGAAGAACGAAAAGAAATACCGGATGATCGGCCAGGTCTTCGGGACCTACTGGCTCTTCCAGTATGAAGACAAACTGCTCATGATGGATCAGCACGCCGCTCACGAAAAGGTGAATTTCGAGCGTTTCATGAAGTTCTTCAGCGACAATCAGAAAGGACCTGCCCCGTCCCAGATGCTGGCCCCGCCCTGCGTCATTACCCTGACGGGAAAGGAAGAAGGCGCCTACCTCCAGTATAAGGATACCTTCCATACCATGGGCTACGAGATCGAAGATCTGGGAGGCGGCTCCTATGCCATCAGGAGCGTTCCCATGGCCCTTTATGGATCACAGCCGGACGATCTGCTCCACGAGACTCTGGAGGAGATCATGGACGAAAAGATGAAGGGCACACCCAGGTCCATCCTGACCAGGATCGCCACCATGGCCTGCAAGGCCTCGGTCAAGGGAAGCACCCTCATGAGCGTAACGGAAGCCCAGGCTCTGATCGAAGAGCTGATGACTTTGGATAATCCCTACCACTGCCCCCACGGCCGCCCCACCATCGTGGTCATGACCCAGAGGGACATGGACAAGAAATTCAAGAGAATCATTTAAATATGTCAGACAAAGCAAAACTACTGATCATAGCGGGTCCCACGGCCAGCGGCAAGTCCGATACGGCGGTGGAACTGGCCATCAGGCTTAATGGCGCTGTCATATCCGCCGATTCCATGCAGGTCTATAAGGGAATGGACATAGGATCCGCCAAGGTGACAAAGGAAGAGATGCGGGGCGTCCCCCACTATCTGATCGACTGTATGGACCCGAAAGAGGAATGGAACGTAGTAGAGTTCCAGAAAAGGGCCTGGCAGGCCATAGAAGAGATCCGTGAAGCGGGCAGGCTGCCCATTCTCTGCGGGGGCACGGGCTTTTATATCCAGTCTGTTCTTTATGACATAGACTTTACCGAGATGGAGGACAATTCCTCCTACAGGCAGGAGCTTCAGCGGATGGCCATGGAGAAGGGACCGGAATATCTCCACGGCCTTCTTGCCCAGGCAGATCCCGCGGCGGCAGAGGCCATTCATCCCAACAACGTAAAGCGGGTGATCCGGGCCCTGGAATTCCACCGGGAATCCGGCGGAAGCCGCATTTCTGACCACAACAGAGAGCAGAGAGCCAGGGAAAGCGCCTATGACGCCCTCTTTTTCGTCCTCACCATGGACAGACAGCTGCTCTACGAGAGGATCGATAAAAGAGTCGATCTCATGCTGGAAAAGGGACTGGTGGAGGAAGTGCGCTCCCTCAGAGAAAAGGGCCTTACGGCCTCGGACGTATCCATGCAGGGCCTGGGCTACAGGCAGATCCTGAACGCCCTGGACGGAGACATCACCATGGAGGAAGCTGTCTATATCATCAAGAGGGATACGCGCCACTTCGCCAAGCGCCAGCTTTCCTGGTTCCGGAGGGAGCGGGACGTGAGATGGATCTGCGTGGACCGGTATCCGGACAGAAAGGCCTGCATAGACGACATGGAAAAGACAATAAGAGAGGAATGGAAGATCTGATGAACGATACGACGGAAATGATCTATAAGGCGTTCGGAATCTCCGATAAGGTCCTTGCCTTCGCGGCTCCGATCCTGGAAGACCTGAAGGAGAAGTTCGATGCCATCGACGAGACAGCGGAATACAACCAGCTGCGGGTCATAAAGGCCATGCAGGACGCACACGTGGGAGAGGCCCATCTCAAGGGGACCACGGGCTACGGCTACGACGATATAGGAAGAGACGGACTGGAGCAGGTCTATGCCTCCTATTTCCATACGGAGGATGCCCTGGTCAGGCCCCAGATCACCTGCGGGACCCATGCCCTGGCCCTGGCGCTTATGAGCAATCTCCGTCCCGGCCAGATGCTTATGTCCGCGGCCGGAAAGCCCTACGATACCCTGGAAGAAGTCATAGGCATAAGACCCTCCAGGGGATCTCTGGCCGAGTACGGCATAGGCTACACCCAGGTGGACCTGGTAAACGACGACTTCGATTACCCTGCCATCGAAAAGGCTCTGGAAGACAAAAGGATCCGCCTTGTGACCATCCAGAGGTCCAAGGGCTATCAGACCAGACGGACTCTGTCCGTTGCCCAGATCGGCTCCGCCATCTCCTTTATCAAGGAGAGAAGGCCCGACGTCATCTGCATGGTGGACAACTGCTACGGCGAATTCACCGAGAGGATCGAGCCCTCGGATCTGGGCGCCGATATGATCGTGGGGTCTCTTATCAAGAACCCCGGCGGCGGCCTGGCCCCCATCGGCGGCTATATCGCAGGCACCAGGGAGTGCGTTGAGAACGCCGCGGTCCGTCTGACCTCTCCGGGTCTTGGCAAGGAAGTGGGCGCCTCCCTGGAAGTCCTGCCTTCCTTCTATCAGGGCTTCTTCATGGGCCCCGTGGTGGTGGCAGCTGCCATGAAGGGAGCCATCTTTGCCGCCAATTGTTATGAAAAGCTGGGCTTCGACGTGCTTCCGGACGGAAAAGAGGACAGGCACGACATCATTCAGGCCATTACCTTCCACGATCCCAGAGGGGTCATCGCCTTCTGCCAGGGCATCCAGTCCGCCTCGCCGGTGGATTCCTACGTGGACGCCCAGCCGGCTCCCATGCCCGGCTATGACTCGGACGTGATCATGGCGGCGGGGGCCTTTGTATCCGGCTCCTCCATCGAGCTTTCCGCGGACGGCCCCATCAAGGAGCCCTACAGCGTATACTTCCAGGGCGGCATGACCTGGCCCCACGCCAAGCTGGGCATCCTCAAAACCCTTCAGAATATGCTTGACCGGGGTCTTGTCACTTTATAAAATAAAGAACGTATAAGGGTCTTCTTTCCGGAGGCACCAGAAGAATGCTGTGGGGCAGTAAATGCTTCATGGCTCTTTTGGATTGTATAAACGGCTTCTTTTCCGGAAAGGAAAGTATTTTGAATCATCAGGAACTGCCCTACGAACGCTTTCTGGCCTACGGGCCCGGGAGTCTTACCAACGCTGAACTTCTGGCCGTGATCCTGCGGACCGGAACAGCCAACGTCAGTGCCACGGAGCTGGCAAGGCAAATCCTATCCAGCCGGGATCCGGACAACACAAGCCTGTCGGTGCTTTATGACCTGACAATGAAGGATCTTCTTCAGATGAAGGGGATCGGAGAGGTCAAAGCCGTAAAGCTCCTTTGTCTCTCCGAACTGTCCAGGCGCATCTCCATGGAGAAAGCCTCCGAAAAGCTGACCTTCAGCTCTCCCGAAGCGGTCTCCGGCTACTATATGGAGCTGCTTCGGCATGAAAAACAGGAGAAGGCCTTCCTTCTGCTTCTCGACAACAAAATGGCCCTGATCAGGGAGATCCTCCTGACCATCGGCACAGTAAACAGTACACTGCTTTCTCCCAGGGATATTTATATCAGAGCCCTTAAGGAGGGAGCCGTCAGCATTATCCTGCTCCACAACCACCCCAGCGGTGATCCCACACCCAGCAGAATGGACATTGAAATGACCAGTCAGATCCTGCTGGCGGGACGCCTTCTGGATATAGAACTGGCAGACCACCTGATCATCGGGGACAACTGCTACGTGAGCATGAGGGAGTCGGGATATCTGGAGTCATAAGATGTCTGAAAACCAAACCACAAGGAAACAGAAGATCAGAAGATTCGGACAGAATCGGCCGGCCATCCTTTCCATTATCATGGTCCTCATGACAGTCATGGTGGTGGGACGCCTTTACGTCCTGCAGATCGTCCGGGGCGATGAGTATCTGGCCGAATTCCAGTCCAGCATCCGCAGAGAGATCGCCGTACCGGCGGAGCGGGGCAGGATCTTTGACCGGAACGGAAAGCTCCTGGCCTATAACGAAACTGCCTACAATATCGTCATCCGGGACGAAACGACCCAGGAGGACGATACCGACGACCTTCTGAACGAGACCATCCGCAACACCATCCTTACAGTGGAAAAGTACGGGGACACCATGACCGGAGACTTCGGCATTTCCCTGACCCTGGGCGGCAGCTACCGCTTTGTGGACGAAGGAATCCTGCAGCAGAGATTCCTGGCGGACGTTTACGGACATGCCTACATAGAGGATCTGTCCAGCGAGGAACGCACCAGGACCGCGGAGGGCGTCATTGAGGATCTGGCAAAAAGATATGAAATCGATACCAGCCACGCCTACTATACGGGGGGATATTCCGGAAAGCTCCACCTGCTGGATACCGTCATCTGCCGCTATCTGATCTCCCTGAATTATTTCCAGAAGTACATTCCTGCCGTCATCGCTTCCGATGTCAGCCCCGAGACCGTGGAAGAGATCCGCCGCATGTCGGATTCTCTGTCGGGCGTCTCCGTGGAGGAGACCCTGAAGCGCGTCTATACCCAGGGCGAGACCATGTCCAACGTGCTGGGCTACACGGGTGAGATCTCCGCCGCGGAGCTGGAAGAGAAATCCGCCGAGGGAGCGGACTACCGCAGCGGCGATATCATCGGCAAGCTGGGCATTGAGGCCTCCATGGAGGAGGAACTCCACGGAACAAGCGGCCGCAGGACCATCAACGTGGATTCCCTGGGAAGGGAGCTTGGGCTGATCAACGAGACCAGGTCCACTTCGGGCAGCGATATCTATCTGACCATCGATTCCGAGCTGCAGGCAGCCGCCTACCGCATCCTGGAGACAAGTCTGTCCAACATCATTCTGGACAGGATCCGTGACAGGGTGGAGGATTTCGTGATCGACGACGAAATGTCCGCCAGCAAGATCATCATTCCCATCAGCGATGTCTATGCCGCCTGCTTCAACAACATCCTGGATCTGGACGAATTTGAGACCGAAGATGCCACCGAAACGGAAAAACAGGTCTTCCAGGTCTTCCAGCTCTATCTGGACGGTGTGATCATGGGCCTGCAGAACGAGATCGAATTCGCCAGGACTCCCTACGGAGATCTTTCCAACGAATACAAGTCCTACGAGAACTACCTGGTCACCTACCTATATAACAACGGGGTCCTGATCAGGGACAACATCGATAAGAGCGACAGCGTATATGTGGGATGGACCGAGGACGAGACAGCCTCCCTTTCGGAATTCCTGGCCCATGCGGTCTCCGCGGGATGGATCGATTCCTCCTACCTGAATGCGGCGTCTTCCTCCGACGCTGATGTCTACAAGGCCCTCTGCGACTATATCCTTGAAAATGCCAGGACAAGCAGCGGCCTTGCCAAAAAGATCTACCGCTACATGATCGTCAACGAGGCGCTGGATCCCGTGATGGTCTGTCAGCTTCTGCTGGATCAGGGCATCGTATCCCTGCCGGAAGGGGAGCTGGAGTCCTTTAAGAACGGAAGAGAATCCGCCTATAACTTCATGGTCAACCGGCTCAAGGACATGCAGATCACCCCTGCCATGCTGGCCCTGGATCCCTGCACGGCTTCCTGTGTCCTGACAGATCCCAGAAGCGGCCAGGTCCTGGCCCTGGTATCCTATCCGGGCTATGACAACAACCTGCTTTCCAACGGAGTGGATCAGGACTACTTCAAGAAGATTTCCCAGGACGCCTCCAATCCCATGCTGGATTATGCCACCCAGCAGATCACGGCCCCCGGTTCCACCTTCAAGATCGTATCATCCACGGCCGGACTGGAAGAGGGAGTGCTCAACCTCAGGGACCGCTTCTCCTGCGGAAGAGGCTTTACCAAGATCGGCAAGGGCGTGGGCAACGAAGAGGATCCCTCTCCCGTATGCTGGGTCTATCCCAGTTCCCACGGGTCCCTGGCCCTTTCCGGTGCCATCAGAAATTCCTGCAACATGTACTTCTATGAAGTGGGCTACCGACTGGGACAGAAGGACGAGAGCGGGAGCTTTTCCACCGACAACTCCTATAATTCGGCCAGAGGCATCGAAAGGCTTCAGAAGTACGCCGCCATGTACGGCCTCAACCGCAGGTCCGGCGTGGAGATCGAAGAGGCGGCGCCCCATGTGGCCACCGGCGACTGTGTCCGTGCCGCCATCGGACAGGCAGACAATGCCTACTCCACGGCCGGCCTTGCCAGATATGTCTCCACCATCGCCAACAGGGGCACCTGCTACGATCTGACCCTGGTGGACAAGATCATCGATCCCCAGGGAACGGAGCGGTTCAACTCCGCCGAGATCACCGGCGGCGTCGCTCTCTCCGAAGAAAACTGGAACGCCATTTATGAGGGCATGCGGGGCGTTGTCCGCGACCTCAACTATTTCTACAGACTGGATATCCAGGTGGCAGGCAAGACGGGTACCGCAGAGAACGCGTCCAACCGTCCCAACCACTCGCTCTTTATCTGCTTCGCGCCCTACGAAAAGCCCGAAATCGCGGCGGCCACCCGGATCGCCTACGGTTATACGTCCACCTACGCGGCCCAGGTCACCCAGATGATCCTGTCCTACTATACCGAAGAATCCACGCTGGATTCTATTCTTCAGAACGCGGAACTCTACGGCAACATCAACGTAGACTGATAAGGAGAGCAGGATGTTTGATAATTTTTCAATCAGAAAATTTGATTTTCTACTGACCGCCATGGTGGTGGCTCTCACTCTGATCGGAATACTGGCTATCCGCAGTGCCGCTCCCTCTCTCATGGACAGACAGGTCATGGGACTGGGCATAGGGATCCTGGCTCTGATCGCCGCAGCGGTGGTGGATTACCGCAGAATCCTGGATTTCTACTGGGGCTACTACGTATTCGCTGTTCTCATGCTGGTCTCCGTCCTGCTTTTCGGCTCCACCGGAGGCGGGGCCAGGAGATGGATCTCCCTGGGCGGACTGACATTTCAGCCTTCCGAGGCGGCGAAATTATTATTGATTTTATTTTATTCTGCCCTCATAATAAAATTGCGGAGGAGTGTACACTGGCTTCTGATGCCCGTGATCGTCCTGATTCTGGCGCTTGCTCCGGCCGGTCTGATCGTGAATGAACCGGATCTTTCCACGGCTCTGGTGCTTATGATCGTCGTATGCACCCTGCTTTTTGCGGGCGGTCTGGATTATAAGATCATCTTCGGGGCACTGGCCGTGCTGATTCCCTGTGCGGTCCTCTTTTTCTTCATGATCCTGCAGCCGGATCAGACTCTTCTGAATACCTATCAGCAGAGCCGTATCCTGGCATGGATCCATCCGGAGGACTACGCCAGCACCACAGCCTATCAGACCATCAAGTCCATGACGGCCATCGGGTCCGGAAGGCTGATGGGCAAGGGCTACAATACGACCACCATCAGTTCTCTGCTGAATACAGGCTTCATCTCTCAGGCCCAGACCGACTTTATTTTTGCCGTGATCGGAGAAGAATTCGGTTTCATAGGCTGCTGTCTGGTGGTGCTTCTGGTCCTGGGCATATGTCTCAGATGCTTTTCCATCGCTTCCAGAGCAAGGAACCTGAGGGGACGCATACTGGCTTCCGGAGTGGGGGCCTGGATCGGCTTTCAGGGATTCATCAATATCTGCGTAACCATAGGGCTGCTGCCCAATACCGGCATACCGCTTCCCTTTGTCAGCTACGGTCTGACAAGCCTGGTATGTCTGTTTGCCGGCATAGGCTGCGTGCTTTCGGTGGGCATGCGCGGATAAAAAGCGGCGGATCTTTATGGGGAGGTCCGCTATACATTATTTCAGGTACGGACGGGGGTAATTCCGTATAATATCAGGCATCATGTTTAAGCACTTATAAGTACAGGGGTTGGGAAAAAATGAAAATTGCTTTAATTGCACACGACGCGAAAAAGAAACTGATGCAGAACTTCTGCATCGCCTACAGAGGGATCCTCAGCAAGCACGACGTCTATGCCACCGGCACCACCGGCAGGCTGATCGAGGAAGTGACCAATCTGAATGTGAAAAAGCTCCTGACGGGGCATCTGGGCGGCATGCAGCAGGTGGCTGCCATGATCGACCACAACGAGATCGACCTGGTCATTTTCCTGCGGGATCCCGACAATCCGAAATCACATGAGCCGGATGTCAACATCGTGATCCGCATCTGTGACAGGAACAATATTCCGCTGGCGTCCAATCTGGCAACGGCGGAGCTTCTGATCAAGGCCCTTGACAGAGGCGACTATGAATGGAGAGAAATGTATAAATAAACATTATTTATGCATATATATGCATAAATGGCACCATTACTTTTTTTTGCGTGTTGTTTTTTGATTCTCATTCACTTATAATGAATCTATCATCCAGGAGGATGAAATCTTCAATAACCACAAAAGGTAGGAGGACATAGCCCAATGGTTCAGCTTATTGTAGGAGACAAGGGAAAAGGAAAGACCATAAGCTTACTTGACAAAGTCAACAGCGAAGTGAAAGAGGCACTCGGCAGCGTCGTCTATATCGATAAAAGTACAAATCATATGTACGAACTGAACAACAGGATCCGTCTGATCAATGTCAGCGATTTCAGCCTTGAGAACACGGACCAGTTCATCGGTTTCATCTGCGGTGTCATTTCACAGGATCATGACCTTGAACTTGTCTACATCGACAGTTTTCTGAAGGTAGCAAAGCTTTCCGAAGATTCCGATTACGCACCTGTCATCAGAAAAATCGAGGCCATAGGCAAAAAGTTCGACGTCAACTTCACTATCTGTATTTCAGTAGATATCTCTGATCTGCCTGAAAGCATCAGGGAACTGGTTGCACTTTCACTCTGATTCATCTGAAGTCCACAGCCCCGCAGCGTCTGCTGCGGGGCCTGTTTTTTATGATTGCTTTTAACTATTTCAGAAACATTTAACAATTATGTATAAATTGCATCATTTCCTTTCCCGTGATAAGATTAGTATCTGTACAAACCCTGCACCGGTCAGACTCTGGAAGGAGAAAAGCATTGGCGTCTCTTAAAAGCGGCTATAAAAGTACAAAAAGAAAACGCCTCGGTCGGAGAGGCTTCAACCTGAATATCAGCCTGGTCATTTTTGCCGGTATCCTGATCTATATGGTGATTACGGTCTTTACGATCATGACCTCCAAGAAAACGGAGGTCTATGAGGTGCGGACAGGATCGCTGGCCGATGATCTGATCACCAGGGGCATTGCGGTCCGCGAGGAGAAGATCGTGGAATCCGGATATACGGGCATCATCAACTTCTATAATAAGGAAACGGAGCGTCTCGGCTACGGGGCTCTGGCCTATACCATAGACGAAAAGGGCCTTCTGCAGGAATATATGAGCAAGTATGCCGATCTGGAGAAGTACTACACGGACTCCATCCTGACGGAGTTCCGCCAGGACGCCATCGATTTTACAGCGGATTTCGACAGGACCAACTTCCAGACCATCTATGATTACAAGAATTCGATTCAGTCCGCTTCCCAGAAGATCACCAACCGCAGTGTTCTGGAGAGCATCAAAGACATGTCCTCCTCAGACATCCACACCTGCTATTCCGAGGTGACGGGAGACATCGTATACGCGGTGGACGGCTATGAGAACAAAACGGCGGATACCATCCGCAGGGAGGATTTTAACGAATCCTCCTACAAGAAAAAGGAAATAGCCAACAACCAGCAGGTAAGGGAGGGAGATCCCATCTTCAGAGTCTGCGACAACGAGACCTGGTCCATCGTCATCCAGGTGGATAGTCCCGACCAGGCCCTGGCCCTGGAAAAAGAAGGAAATATCAAGATCAAGTTCCTGAAGAACGGACTGGAATCCTGGGCTTCCGTATCCTCCCGGGTGGATGAGGCGGGGGACTGCTTTGTGACCCTGACCTTTACCAATTCCATGGTGACATTCTGCACGGACAGGTTTATAGACGTGGAAGTGGTGACCAACCAGAAGACAGGACTGAAGGTCCCCAACTCTTCCATCACCACGGGAGAGTTCTTCCTGATCCCCAAGGACTTCCTGACCACCGGCACGGAAGGCAGAAAAGGCGTATATCTGCAGGTTTATTCCTCCACGGACGCAGAACCCACCATCGAGTTCGTCCCCACCACCCCCTATTCGGAAAATGAGGACTACTATTTCCTGGACGGGTCTGTTCTCAAGGCCGGCGAGATTATTCTGAAAAAAGATTCCCAGGACCAGTTCACCCTGGGGGATGTGGCCGAGCTGACCGGCGTCTATTACATCAATAAAGGATACGCGGATTTCAGAGAGGTCTCCATCCTCTATCAGAATGAGGACTTTGCCATCGTGGAGCCCAATACCATCTACGGCCTTATGGAGTACGACTATATCGTTCTTTATGCCAACACCATCAATCCGGAGGAATTTGTCAATCAGTAAGGAGGATCCATGTCCCAGATCAATGTTGCCGAAAATCTGAAAGAAACGGAAGAGAGGATCCGTGCGGCCTGCCGCAGGTCCGGGAGAGACAGAAAGGACGTCCTCCTGATCTGCGTGACCAAGACCAAGCCGGTCTCCCTTCTGGAAGAAGCCTACCGGGCGGGAGAGCGGGCCTTCGGAGAGAACAGGGTCCAGGAAATCGTGGACAAGTTTCCCCAGCTGCCCGGGGATATCAGCTGGCATATGATCGGCCATCTGCAGAAGAACAAGGTCAAATACCTGATGGACAGGGCTGTTATGATCCACTCCGTGGACAACGAGGCTCTGGCCGCAGTCATCAGCAGGGAAGCCGTAAAGGCAGGCCGGGTCATGCCCGTCCTGATTGAAGTCAATGTGGCGGGAGAAGAGACCAAGTTCGGCGTAAGCCCCGAAGAAACAGAGGCGCTGATCCGGAAAATCGCGGATCTGCCGGGCCTTAAGGTAAAGGGCCTTATGACCATCGCTCCCTATACGGAAGATCCGGAGACCAACCGGCCCTTTTTCAGACAGCTCCGGGAATTATCGGTTGACATAAAAAACAAATCCATTGATAATGTGTCTATGGATCACCTTTCCATGGGAATGACCGGTGATTACGAAGTCGCCATCGAAGAAGGAGCGACCATGATCCGTGTAGGCACCGGCATATTCGGCGAAAGGCAGTACGCAGTGCAGTGAGGAGCCCTGACAATGAGTGTAATGGACAAACTGATCAACGCAATGAAGATCAATGATGATCCCTATGACGAAGACGAATATTATGACGAAGATGACCTTGACGATGAGGCAGTGGAAGAGGTCGTAGCGGAAGAACCTGCGCCTGCACCTGCCCGTCCCCGCCAGTCCAGACCTGCCAGGAACGAACAGAGCCCCAGGCAGAGCAGACCGGCCGGCCAGCCTGCACAGTCCAGAGCATCCAGATCTGTAAAAGAGGAGAGAACTATGCCCAGAGACAGAGAAAATGACTATGATGATTTCGAAAACAGTGCTCCGGTAAGAAGACCCTCCGGCGGTTCTGCCCCGAGAAGAAATCCTCAGGCAGCCCAGAGAGCGCCCCAGACCCGGGAAGGCCAGACAGCCAGAAGCGTCAAGCGGTCCATGACGGAAGCCGGCATGGAAGTGTGCGTGATCAAGCCCACGTCGGTCAATGACGCCAGAGAAGTGACGGACAACCTTCTGGTAGGCAGCACCGTAGTCCTGAATCTGGAAGGCCTGGACGTGGATATAGCCCAGAGAATCATTGACTTTACCTCCGGTTCCACTTATGCCATGCGGGGAAATGTCATGAAGATCTCCCATTATATTTTTGTGATCACTCCCGCCAATGTGGATATTTCCGGCGACGTATCCGCCACCACCAATTCGGGAGCGCCCGCAAACCTGACTTCTCCCTTCAGCAAAAAGTAAATTTCAGATAGAAGCTGTGAATGAAAAAGCCTCTCCTGTGAGATTTCATCGGAGAGGCTTTTTAATGGATATTGATAAGAAAAGAGGATTCGTACCATCATGAGCGAAAACAGAAGACTGACGGTTAACAGGGACGGCAGCCCCTGCTACGATATTGTTTACACGGATTCCTTCGACGCTCTTCCCGCGGAGCTGGAGGCGCTCGGCGGAAAAAGCCGCAGGATCTGCGTGATCACCGACACCAAAGTGGAAGCCCTTTACGGGAGAGAGGTCCTTTCAAAGGTCCTGGAGGTCTGCCCCGATGCCAGGATGTGCGTCATTCCCGAAGGCGAGGAGCATAAGAACCTGGATACCATGGCCGGCATCTACCGCTTTCTGATCGAGAACGGCTATGACCGGAAAAGTCTTCTTGTGGCCCTGGGCGGCGGCGTCGTGGGGGACATGACAGGCTTTGCGGCAGCTACCTTCTTAAGAGGCGTGGACTTTGTCCAGGTGCCCACTACATTGCTGTCCCAGGCGGATTCTTCCATAGGCGGCAAGACCGGCATAGATTTCGAAGGCTACAAGAACATGATCGGGGCCTTCTGCATGCCCGGGCTGGTCTATTCCAACGTAAATACCTTAAAGAGCCTGGACGGCAGGCAGTTCTCCTCGGGCTTTGCGGAAGTCATGAAGCACGGCCTGATCCGGGACGACAGCTATTATGAATGGCTTCTGGAAAACATGTACGAGATCCTGGGACAGGAAACAGAAGTCCTGCAGGAAATGCTTTACAGAAGCAACCAGATCAAAAAGGAAGTGGTGGAAGCCGATCCTTTCGAGAAGGGGGAACGCAGGATCCTGAACCTGGGCCATACCATCGGCCATGCCATTGAGAAGTATAAGGACTTTGCCATGACCCACGGCGAATGCGTGGCTCTGGGCTGCGTGGCTGCCGCCTGGATCTCCTGGAAGAGAGGCCTGATCGAAATGGAAGACTTTTACGAGATCAGGGACATGTTTGTTCCCTTCGGTCTTCCCATCTGCCTGGAGGGACTGGATGTGAACAGGGTCCTGGCCCTTACAAAGTCCGATAAAAAGGCGGAGAACGGGAAGATCCATTTCGTTCTCCTGAAGGGGATCGGCCAGGCCTTTGCGGACGATACCGTGACCGATGAGGAGATCCGCCTTGCTCTTAAAGAACTGATCTTTGCGGAGGAAGGCTGATGGGATCATCTGAAGTGACAGTCAAAAGAGGCCTTCTTATTCTGGAAACAGCGGCCATGGCGGCCCTGGTCCTTCTGGACCAGGTCACCAAGATCGCCGCGGAGGGCGCCCTCAAGGGAAAGGAATCCTTTGTCCTGATCCCCGGCGTTCTGGAGTTCTTCTATCTGGAGAACCACGGAGCGGCCTTCGGCGTCCTGCAGAATGCAAGGGGGTTTTTCCTTGTGGTGACCTTCCTGGCCATGGCGGCGGTCTTTTATGTGCTTTTCAGAATGCCGGCGGACCGGAAATATCTGCCCCTCCGGATCCTGGTGGTCCTGATCGGGGCCGGCGCCGTGGGCAACGTGATCGACAGGATTGTTTTTTCCTATGTCAGGGATTTCATCTATTTTTCCCTGATCGATTTCCCGGTTTTCAATGTGGCGGATATCTATGTGACCTGCGCCACCATTCTTCTGGCGCTGACCATCCTTTTCTATTATAAGGACGACCACGACTTCGATTTCCTCACCGGGAAGAAAGGCGGGGCCAATGACAGGAAGTGACGCTGCGGGCGCAGCAGACAGAAAGAGCTGCTTTACCGTTACGGAGGAATACGAGGGGATCCGGATCGACAGGGTCCTGACGGCCCTGGTGGAGGACAGGTCCAGGTCCTTTATCAAGAAGCTCTTTTCGGAAGACAGGATCCTGGTGAACGGAAAGGCCGTAAAGCCTTCCGCCAAAGCGGAGGAAGGGGACCTGGTGACCATTTCCATACCGGAACAGGTACTGCCGGACATAAAGGCGGAGGACATTCCTCTGGACATCCTGTACGAGGACGACGACGTCTTAGTAGTCAACAAGCCCAAGGGCATGGTGGTCCATCCCGCGGCAGGCCATTACAGCGGGACTCTGGTCAATGCGGTCATGTTCCACTGCAGGGACAACCTGTCCGGCATCAACGGCGTGCTTCGTCCCGGCATCGTGCACCGGATCGACAAGGATACCACCGGATCTGTCATCGTCTGCAAAAATGACGCTGCCCACAGGTCCATTGCGGCCCAGCTCAAGGACCACAGCATCACCAGAAAATACTATGCCGTCTGCTACGGACGGCTGCATGACGACGACCTGACCGCGGATCAGCCCATAGGCAGGGACTATAAGGAAAGAAAAAAGATGGCCGTTACGCCCGGCGGCAAACGGGCCGTGACCCATATCCATGTGCTGGAGCGGTTTAAGGACTACAGCTTCGTGGAATGCGTTCTGGAAACGGGCAGGACTCACCAGATCAGAGTCCATATGTCCTATATAAAGCATCCCCTGATCGGAGATACTCTCTACCAGGGCAGAAGGACCTGTCCCTTCGAGACCTACGGCCAGTGCCTGCATGCGGGCGTTCTGGGCTTTGTCCACCCCGTGACAGGGGCTTACATCGAGACTTCCGCGCCCCTTCCGGACTACTTTAAGGAGATCCTGGAGAAACTGCGCAGGCAGTCATGATTGATTTGCACTTTTGCCTTCTTTCTAGTAGAATGAATTCAGGAATTCATACGGAATTCCACAGGATAAAGTAAATCTTATAAGGAGGCAAGCTATGAAGTTTTATAAGTGTGAAGGCTGCGGCAAAATCGTTGTTGTGTTCCGCGAGTCCAAATGCCCTACAAAGTGCTGCGGCGAAGCTATGGTAGAAGTCGTTCCTGGAACAGTTGATGCTGCCCGTGAAAAACATATCCCCGAAATCATCAAGGACGGCAGCTGCGTGAAGGTCAATGTCGGCAGCGTGGCCCATCCCATGCTGGATGCCCACTATATCGAGTGGATCATTCTTGAGACAAACCAGGGCTTCCAGAAGAAGGACCTCAAGCCCGGCGATGCTCCCACCGCTGTCTTCGCTCTGGCAGAAGGAGAAGAGGCTGTTGCCGCATACGAGAGCTGCAACCTGCACGGCATCTGGAAGGCAGAAGCTTAAAAAGCCTTTTACAGAGCCGGAATCATAAATATGGCTTAAAGCAGATGAAAGAGGCTTCGGTAATTCCGGAGCCTCTTTTTTAACGAAAGGCCGGTCCTGCCCCCTTCGGCGGGGAAACATCCGGCATGAGACGAAAAAATCGAAAAGATATAAAATTTTTCTAAAGAAACACTTTATAAATGATAGCAAGATGGAGTATATTAGTAGGAGCAGCACATAAACTGTAGTTTCATGTATTTCTATAGCAAAGATTAACAGAGGTAAGAAATGGAAACCTGGAATTCAGTTCCCGAATTTGATGACGCAAACGCAAAAGTAAGAACCAAAGAGCACAGGGCCAGCGGTGCCGAGATCACAGAAGTAACATACGGCGCAGTAGATCCTGAAGGAAATCCCACAGAGCCCGAAAAGTTTTATGCCGACGGTCATGACGACGGTCATGGCAAGTGGACAGGCATCAAGCTCGGGGATGTCTATCATCTTCTCAGCTGGAAGAAACCTGCCTCCGAAGGCGAGACAGAGTTCATTGACAATACCAAGGAGATCCTTTCCGAGATTGAGAATATCATGAAGGAAAAGAAGGCTCTTGTGGATCAGGCTTTCGAAAATCTGAAGAAGGATGCCGATGGCCTGGAAGCTTTTGCTGCCATTCAGGAGAAATTCGAACAGCTCAAGACCTTTGGAGCTCCCAGGGAACTGAAGCTGAAGGAACGCTTTGACAGAGCCATTGAGAAGAACGAAGCCCGCAAGGCCCGCCTTGCCGGTTATAAGGAAAACAGGGAAGCCAAGGAAGCTCTCGTAAAGGAAGCCGAAGAAGTCGCCGAAGCCGGCAAGTGGAAGATCGGCAACGCCAGGATGAAAGAGCTGATGGACAGCTGGAAGAAGCTGGGCTATGCAGGTCCTGTGGACAATGACAAGGTATGGGAAGCCTTCCAGGCTGCCAGACAGAAGTTCTTTGACGCTCAGCGGGCATGGTATGACGAAATGGACAAGCAGCATGCCAAAGCCAAAGAGCTCAAGAAGGCCATTATCGAGGAAGCCAAGGCCGTAACGGAGAATTCCGAAGAGTGGAACAAGACCACCGAGAAGCTGGGCGAGCTCTTTGCCAGATGGAAAGAGGCAGGCAGCGCCGGCCGTGACGATGACAACAAGCTCTGGGCTCAGTTCCAGTCTGTCAGAAAGGCTTTCTTTGACAGAAGAAGCGCCTGGTTCGATGCCAGGAACGCCAGGTGGAAAGCCAGTGCCGATACCAAGCAGAGCCTGATCGACGAGGCCAGAGAGGTCCTGGAGAACAACAACTTTACCAGAGCCGCCGCTGACCGCATGAAGCAGATGAGCGTCGAATGGAAGGAAGCAGGCAGTGCCGGCCATGAAACAGACGAAGGTCTGTGGAAGGCATTCCGTGAGATCCAGGACAAGTTCTGGGAAGGCAGACGCGAGGATAACGAGAACCGTCACGTCCAGTGGAAGGAAAGAATGGACGGCGTGATCCAGAGCAAGAAAAAGCAGATCGCCGATCTTTACAGCCTGAACAAGAAGCTTCGCACAAGAGCGGACTACAG
>CAMOGQ010000049.1 GCA_946614165.1 uncultured Lachnospiraceae bacterium | reverse complement strand
CGGCACCATCATGGACGTAGTCAGACAGATCAAGCCTTTCCAGTTCAAGGACTGAGAAGGAAATGCGGCTTTCTCCGGTCCGGAAACCGGAGGAAGCCGCGGAGTTCGGATTTGCTGCGGGGGATCGGGGCCGGTCTTTCCTGCGTGAGTCATATACAGCACAATTCATATTTGAGTAGAGGAGAGTAACTTATGAGTCCTACAATCGTTGGCCTGCTCGGCTTCCTGACAATCATCTGTATTGTCGTCGTCCTGTTCCAGTCCAAGACCCTTCCCAGCATTGCCTTCATCGCAGTGCCCATGGTCCTTGGCATCATCCTGGTCATCGGCGGATATTATACGCTGGATGATCTGGCAGCCCTGATCAAATCCGGTTTCGGTTCCACCGGCCCTACGGCTGCCCTGTTCGTATTCTCGGTCCTGTACTTCGGTATCATGACCGACGCCGGCATGTTCGACGTCATCATCGATAAGCTGATGGGACTGGTCGGCGACTCCGTTATCGGCGTTACCGTTATGACAGCAGTCATCGCTCTGATCGGCCATCTGGACGGCGGCGGTGCTTCCACTTTCTGTATCGTAGTTCCTTCCATGCTTCCCGTTTACAAAAAGATGCATATGCGTCCCACCACCCTGCTTCGCATCGCAGTCCTTGCCATGGGCGTTCTGAATCTGATGCCCTGGGCAGGTCCCACCATGCGTGCCGCTTCCGTCCTTGGCATGGAAGCTTCCAAGCTCTGGGGAACTCTGCTTCCCATCCAGATCTTCGGTATCATCCTGGCTCTGGCCCACGCCGTACTGGCGGGCTTCCAGGAGCAGGCAAGAGGCGCAGGCCTTCACGGCAAGCTGGCCGCTGAAGAAGGCGAAGTCAACGTTGACGACGCCGCAGCAGCAGCCCAGAAGAATGAACTGGCTCGTCCCAAGCTTTTCATCTTCAACATCATCCTGACTCTGGCTGTTATCGCAGCCCTGATCTGGGATGTATTCCCTTCCTACGTACCTTTCATGGTCGGTGTTGCCGTTGCCATCCTGGTCAACTATCCCGGACAGGCCATGCAGAAGAAGATCATCAACAGCCATGCCGGCCCCGCTCTGATGATGTGCTCCACTCTGATGGGTGCAGCCGTCCTCATGGGTATCCTGGTCAAGACCGTTACCACCGGCGACGGTGCTGAGATCCCCAGCGTTGTTTCCTGCATGTCCGGCATCATCGCATCCATCCTGCCTGCAGCTCTGGGCGCACACCTGCCTCTGGTCATCGGCATCCTGTCCGTACCGCTGGCACTGGCATTCGATACAGACTCCTACTTCTACGGCATGCTGCCCGTTATGATCGGCATCGGCGCCGAGTTCGGCATCGATCCTCTTCCGATCGCAGTTGCTATGGTCGTCTGCCGTAACTGCGCAACCTTTATCTCCCCCATGGTTCCTGCTACTCTGCTGGGCACAGGTCTTGCAGACGTCGATATCAAGGACCACATCAAGGCATCCTTCCTGTATGTATGGGGCTTCTCCATCATCTGCATGATCTTTGCCATCATCCTTGGCATTATGCCTTTCTGATAAACTGACATCAGGTCTTAAACCTCCTGTTTTGAACGGGGGGATCTTTCCGGAAAACAGGCCTGCCTGCATCTGCGGCCCCGCTTCTGCAGGGCAGGCCCCTCCGGGACCCAAAACAGAATATCGGATCATAAAAAGAGCCGTTCTGCCTTCTGGGCAGGACGGCTCTTTATGATGGGATGTTCTGTTCGTTTCGGTTCGAATATCTGGAACCACAGATGATTATCCGGATCAGTAATGGACCAGATCGGCGGCGGCCCGGATCTTTTTAAGGACCGGCTCCGCGGCATCGCTCTTAAAATAGGAAAGAGTGGTATCGGGGACCAGGCGGGAGAGGGTATCCCAGTCTCCCCTGCTTAAGCAGACCCGGACGGTGGAAGCGCTGATGGGCTTTCCGTCTGTGCCTTCTTCGGCCTTTCGGGGGATCACGACGCATTCGATGCCAGCCTCCGGCAGAGAGTTTACCATGACCTGGTTGTAGATCCCGGTGACCTGGCTGGCAGGCTCTTCGCCCACGAAGCGGCAGTTGATGGAAAGGGCCCCTGCGATCCTTGTAAAGACGGCCAGGTCCAGCCTGGCATGTCCGTCGATGACTGCGGCCTCGTCCTTCAGGAAGTAGGAAGGGAAAGTGGCAGAGGAGATGATATAGGGACCGGAATCATGGTAGACTATGTTAGGCAGGTGGGCAGTGCCCTCCCTGACCAGTTTTTTGCGGACGCGGAAGGGGACCAGGCTGGCGTCCTCGCTGACCACAAAGATGTGGAGGAGGTCGCAGGCGGCTGCAGCCTTTTCCGCCAGATACTGGTGGCCCAGGGTAAAGGGATTGGCGTTCATGACGATGGCTCCGATCTTTTTCCCCTGGGGAGAAAAGTCCGGCTTCTGGGCCCTTGTATCCTTCTGCAGGCTTTCCAGATAGGACTCAAAACCTCTGGACCGGTTCTCCATAAAGACCAGGGTCCCCTGGACTCTGGCGATCTCCTTAAAGCCCAGATCTCCGAAAAAGAGGGCGGAGCTGACCTTGGTATAGAGAAAGAGATGGAAATTGCCTCTTTCTGCCTGGTACTGGATCAGGTGGGAGATGACCTCGTTCAGAAGACCTTCGCCCTGGTGGGCGGAGGAGACGGCAAAGCAGCGGAGGGTATTGCCGAAGCAGGATCCGGTGGCGATGACGTTGTAATCCTCATCGTAGATGCCGCAGGTATAATCCAGGTTGCCGTCAAGACGGATCCCTTCCTGAAGGAGAAGGTCATTTACCTGCTTCATTCCGTAGGTATCGGAGGGCATGATCTGGGAAACACTGTAATCTGACATGGCTTGTCTCTTCCTTTGCTGTGAATGGTCCCGGAGCTTTTCTCAGGAGACCGAGAAGCGGTAGCCTACGCCGCGGACGGTCTGTATATAAACAGGTTTCTGGGGATTGTCTTCAATCTTGTTGCGGAGACGGTTGATATAGACCATAATGGCATTGTTGTCTACGATAATGGTATTGTCCCATACATGCTCGTAGATCATATCCTTGGTAAAGACCCGCTCGGGATTCTGCATGAAAAGGAGCATCATGCTGTTCTCCTTGGAGGAAAGGTCTATCAGCTGGTCGTTTTTGTAAAAGCGCAGGGTGGTGGTATCGTATTTGAAGCAGCCCCTTGTGATGACGGAAGATGCGGCGCCTGTCTGCAGGCTGTTGCGGCGGATCAGGGCAATGACCTTGGCCCCCAGGACCACGGGACGGAAAGGCTTGGTGATGTAATCATCCGCCCCCACCGACAGCCCGTAAAGGGCATCATAGTCCTCATTCCGGCCGCTGATGATAATGATGGGGGTAACATTGCCTTCGCTTCTGGTCTTTTTGATGACTTCGAAGCCGTCTATATCCCCCATGTTGATATCCAGCAGGATCACCTGATAGTGGCCGCGGCGGATCATATCCAGGGCCTGGCGGCCGTCCGAGGCGATATCCGCTTCAAGATGATTGCTGTTCATGACTTTTTCCAGCATCTTCTGGATTGCCGGATCGTCGTCTACAATTAATACTCTGTCTGCCATTTTTTTCGCTATAATATCTGCAAAAGAACATTTTATTACCGGAAATAATTATACTATAACACCAGTAAAGGGTCAAAGAAGATGCGAAAGAAAAAGACCGGAAACGATTACAGGCTGCAGCTGGCCGCTTTGGCCGGCATAGGGATCGTCCTTCTGTGTATCCTGGGCTTTATGGGGGCCGAGACCTGGATCCAGTACCGTGACGCCCTGATCTCAGCCCAGAAGGATCAGATGCTGCTGACGGTGGAGACCCTCTCCAGGGATATGAGCGATGCTTTTGAGGACAAGGCGGCGGACCTGTCTGCCATGTCCAGGACTGTGGAGAAACTGGACCAGGAGGGCAGGGCCAGGCTTTACCGGGATTTTCTGGAGAGCCGCAGCGACTACGTGGACAACCTGATCGAACTGGATTCCCAGGGAAACAGCGTATGGAATTATACCCGGGAGGAATTTACACGGATCTACGCTGCCTATCACGTGGATGAAGGCACTCTCTTTGAAGAAGCCATGAACGATCTGGGAGAGATCCGTCTGCTTCTGACCAGGAAGTTTTCCGGCGGCAGTATCTGCATGGTACTGGATGCGGCGACTTATTTCGAGAGGATCTCGGGTGTCACCATAGGGACCAACGGATACTTTCTGGTCAAGGACCAGGAGGGCATCATCCTTATGTATCCTACAGAAAACCAGCTGGGCCTGGATGTCATAGAGGGCAGAAAGGAGCTCTTTCCCGAGGCCGATCTGACCAGTCTGGAAGAAATGCTGAAAGACCAGGAAGCAGGCAATACCGATACGGCGGAATATTATTCCTACTGGTGGTCGGATCCTGCCCTGCCCAGAGTGCGGAAGATCGCGGCCTATGCTCCGGTCCGGCTCATGGATGGATTCCTCATTATATCGGCTGTTATGGATTATTCCGATATTTACGATCCCATTCTGGGCGGCTTCCGGGGGATCATAGGCATCATGTCACTGGCCGGCCTCATCATTCCCACGGTCCTGGTCATCTGGCTGCTTCTGCTGCGTCAGAGCCGCCGGGACCAGGAGGAGATCCATTACCTGAGAGAACTCAACAAGGTCCTGGAAGAGACCCACAGAACGGAGGAGACTCTGGAGCAGAAGCAGCGCCTGCAGATCATGGGGGCGGTCACGGGCGGCATAGCCCATGAATTCAACAATCTTCTGACTCCCATCATGGGTTATGCGGACATGCTGATGCTGGAACTGCCGGAGGATTCCGAGGCCTACGACAATGCAAAAGAGATCTTTTCCGCTTCGGAAAAGGCCAGGGACATCATCCGCCAGATCTCCCAGATGTCCAGAAAGAACATGGAGACCACCTATCATTACATAGACGGCCGGGAATTCCTTACAAGGTGTCTGAAAATGGTCCGGTCCATGACGCCGGCCAATGTCAGGATCGAAGAGGATGTGGACCTGGACGGTGCGGGCTTTCTGGGCAACAAGACCCAGATGAGCCAGGTCATGCTGAATCTGACCCTCAACGCCTTCCAGGCCATAGGCAGGGAGTCCGGCGGCGTGGTCCGGGTGGAGGGAAGACAGGTATCCAGAGAGGTCCTGCAGCACAGGGGGCTGGACACCAACGGGATCTGGGAGAATTATATCCGGATCAGGGTCGTCGACAACGGCTGCGGCATGGACAAGATGACCATGGAGCAGATCTTTACCCCTTTCTTTACCACCAGGGAGAACGGGACGGGCTTTGGCCTGGCCATTGCCGAATCCATGATCACGTCCCACAGAGGATATATCACGGTGGACAGCACCCCGGGCAAGGGATCGGTCTTCACAGTGTATCTGCCGGCTGCCAAAAAAGCGGACGAAGAGCGACTGCATTCTGCGGCGGCCTCACGGGGCTATGAGGAAGGCAGCCATAAGATCATAGTAGTGGACGACAACGTGAAGATCCTCCAGGAGCTGGCCGGAGAATTCGGCAAGCTCGGGGTCACGGTAAAGACCTGCGTGAATACTGCCGAGGCGGAGGAACAGCTTTCCCGCCACCACTATCATGTTCTGCTGATCGACAACGAACTGTCCAGGGCCGGCGGAGACAACACCGGCATCGACTTTGCAATGTCCATACGGGAGAAGTATAATGAACTTCTGATCATCGTCATGGCGGACAAGATCCGCAAGGAGATCGTGGAAGCCAGGCAGGAGGGCATTATCAATGCCTATCTGGAAAAGCCCGTTTCCGTCCAGGAGCTGCTGGAGTCCATGCAGATCGCATCCTCGGAGATGATCTGAAGGGCAGGGAGAAAGAAATGAATCTGATGAAAATGATCGAGGGAAAAAGAGTGGAGCTTCCGGCCATGCTGGACGCCAGGGAGAGGAGAGCCTTTCTCCAGATGCAGCTGGCGGGGAAGTACGGGAAGACTCTGATTTCCTTTACCCTCAATATAGCGGGACCCGTAAAGGTCTTTCCCTTAAGCGTCCGGTCTTTTGAGGAGGGACTCAGGCTGATCCGCATCTGCTGCGGGGAGTACGGGATCCCCCTCCTGCACGAGGAGATCCTGCGGGAATATACGGGCTATGAGGCTTTTCTGGTGGCGGACGCGGACCCTTCCTATGTAAAGAAGGTCCTGACATCCCTGGAGGACGACCACTCCCTGGGCAGGCTCTTTGACATCGACATCATCCGGCCGGACCTGTCCAAGGTCTCCAGGAAAGAACTGGGAAAGGAAGAGCGCAGATGCCTGATCTGCGGTGGCCCGGCCTTCATCTGCTCCGGCAGGCGCCTGCACAGCGTGGAGGAGCTGCAGGAGCGGACGGTGCAGATCATGTGGGACTACTTTGCCTTCCGTTTTGCGGACGATACGGCCATGACGGCCTGCAGGGCCCTTCTTTATGAAGTCATGGCAACGCCCAAGCCCGGCCTTGTGGACAGGGACAACACCGGCGCCCACGACGACATGGATATCTTTACCTTTGAGACCTCCGCCCTGGCCCTTCTTCCCTATTTCCGGCGTTTTGTTTCCTACGGGATCGAACAGGCGGGAAAAGAAGCCCGGGACCTGCTGGCAGGGATCCGGCCCGTGGGAAGGGAGGCGGATCTGGCCATGCTGAGAGCGACCGGCGGGATCAACACCCATAAGGGAGCCGTTTTTTCGGTGGGGATCCTCTGCGTGGCTCTGGGCTGGCTCTATGGAAGAAATCTTCCCCTTGAGGAGGAGAGGATCCGGGATACCTGCAGAGAGATCGGAAGCCCTGTCATGAAGGAGCTGACGGATCTTAAGGAGAGCCGGGAAGGAGAAAGAAAGCTCACCCACGGGGAAGAACTTTATCTGAAATACGGCATCGGAGGCGTCCGCATGGAAACGGCCCTGGGCTATCCCGCCCTTTTCGAAACGGCCCTGCCGGAACTCAGACGCCTTATCTCCCTTGGCTTTTCCCTGAACGACGCAGGGGTACTGACCCTTATGAAGATCCTCTCGGAGACGGACGATACCAGCCTGATCAGCCGGTGCGGCTATGAAAAAGCCTGTGCCTACCGGAAAAAGGCCGGGGAGCTGACGGCAGAGGGACTGGAAAGGATGGACTACGGGATGATCCTCAGGGATCTGGACCGGGAGATGATTAAAGACCATGCCAGCCCCGGCGGCAGCGCAGACCTGCTTGCCATGACATATTTCCTCTATTTTATGGAGACCGGCAGAGTGCCCTCCACGGTGAAGTGAGGGAGAGGCAGGGTCCCGGGAAAGAAGGAGACGGACATGCCCAGAAAGAACAACCGCAATACCAGGGGAAGGATCATCTCCGCCGCCTGGAAGCTTTTTTACGAGAACGGCTACGAAGAGACCACCATAGAGGACATCGTCTTTGAGTCCCAGACATCCAGAGGTTCCTTTTACCATTATTTCGAGGGAAAGGACGCCCTGCTGGGGACCCTGGCCTATGTTTTCGACGAAAAATACGAACAGCTCCAGGACCAGCTGGACCCGGACCAGGATGCCCTGCAGCAGCTGGCCCGGCTCAACCATGACCTCTTCCACATGATCGAGGAGTCCATTTCCAGAGACCTGCTGGCAAGACTTCTGTCTACCCAGCTCCTGGCCCAGGGGGAAAAGCATCTGCTGGACCGCAACCGGACCTATTTCCGCCTGCTCCGCAGGATCATCATGGAAGGACAGAAGAAGGGGCAGCTGAGGGATGATCTGACCGTCAACGAGATCACCAAGGCCTACGCCCTGTGGGAAAGGGCCCTGCTGTATGACTGGTGCCTGTGCGGCGGTGAATACTCCCTGGTCTCCTATACGGACCGGATCACGCCCCTTTTCCTTGAAAGCTACCGGCCCGAAGAGACGGGAAAGAAAGAGGTTAAATAACATCAAGATGCATATCGTCTGAATATTGTGAATGTTATTACAAAATCCGACTTTGCGTTTCAATGAATGTACAGTAAAAAAACGGCTTAAATAAAAGAAATATTTGTATTAATCGAAAACGGAGTACAGAATTCATTCTGTACTCCGTTCTGTATTTTATTCTGGTTAATAGTGTGATATAATGCGCCGGTATGATGTATTTCATACCATATGAAAGGAGAGATTATCATGACAACAGCACAGGTACTGATCATTGCAACCATTATTGCCTATCTGTTCGGCATGCTGCTGATCGGTTTTATCTTTAACCGTCAGGGCGCAGCGGACACCCAGGACGGCTTCTACATCGGCGGCAGAAAGCTTGGCCCCCTGGTAACGGCCATGAGCGCGGAAGCTTCCGATATGAGCTCCTATCTGCTGATGGGCCTGCCGGGTCTGGCCTATATCGCAGGTCTGGCCGAGGTCTCATGGACGGCCATCGGCCTTGCCGTGGGCACCTACCTCAACTTCCTCTTTGTCTCCAGAAAGCTGCGCAGGTATTCCGCCAGGATCGGCGCCTATACCATCCCCGATTTCTTTTCCAGAAGATATGAAGATAAAAACCATGTCCTGTCTCTTCTGGCTGCCTTGATCATCATTATCTTCTTCGTTCCTTATACCGCTTCGGGCTTCAAGGCCGTAGGCACCCTGTTCAACAGCCTCTTCGGCGTGGAATACCATATCGCCATGGCCTTCGGCGCGGTCATCATCGTGGCCTACACCACCATGGGCGGCTTCCTTGCAGTCTCCACCACCGACCTGGTCCAGTCTATCTTTATGACCATCGCCCTGATCGTGATCGTATTCTTCGGCATTGAAAAAGCCGGCGGCATGGGCGTCGTGGTAGAAAACGCGAAGGCTCTTCCGGGTTACTTAAGCCTGACCCAGGGCTATGACTGGGCATCGGGGTCGGCCGGCTCCTTCGGCCTTTTCAGCATCGTCTCCACACTGGCCTGGGGCCTGGGCTACTTCGGCATGCCCCACATCCTGCTCCGCTTCATGGCCATCCGTGACGAGGAGGAGCTGGTCCTTTCCAGAAGGATCGCTTCGATCTGGTGCGTCCTTTCCATGGGCATCGCCGTCTTCATCGGCGTGATCGGCTATTCAGTATCAAAGTCGGGCGCCATCCCCATGCTGGAAAACAGCTCCGACTCCGAGACCGTCATCATCCAGATGGCCAACCTGATGAGCGAGCACGGCTTCCTCTTTGCCATCCTGGCCGGCATCATCCTGGCCGGCATCCTGGCCGCTACCATGTCCACGGCGGATTCCCAACTGCTGGCGGCAGCTTCCTCCGTGTCCCAGGACCTGATCCAGGAGTTCTTCGGCATCAAGCTGAGCCAGAGGGCTACCATGATCGCGGCAAGGGTCACAGTTCTGATCATTGCATCTGTTGCCATCGTTCTGGCCTGGAACCCCAACAGTTCGGTCTTCCGTGTGGTATCCTTTGCCTGGGCGGGCTTCGGCGCAGCCTTCGGTCCCACCATGCTGCTGGCTCTCTTCTGGAAGAGGTCCAACCGTCAGGGAGCCATCGCCGGCATCGCCGTCGGCGGCATCATGATCTTTGTATGGAAGTTCCTCATCGCCCCCATGGGCGGCGTCCTTGCCATCTATGAGCTGCTTCCTGCTTTCCTGTTCGGCCTGGCCGCCAACGTGATCGTAAGCCTTATGACCCCTGCTCCCGCGGGGAGCATCGAGAAGATCTTCGATGAGGTCTCTGCCTGATCCGTTCGTTTGTCTCCGTCTTTCGCGGGGCGGAGTATTTCGATAACAGTTTCTTCCGGGAAAGGACCGCTTCCTTATGGGGGCGGTCCTTTCTGCATCCGGACTGCCTGACAGGCATCAGGCTGATATCTGCCGGCTCTTTTGCCTGCAGGCAAGATCCTCCTTGCCTTTTGGAGGAAAGCATTGTAGACTAAAGCAGCGCGTTCCGGAAGAGGCCCGAAAGGACAGGCCTGCAGCGCGGAAGGCTCCAAAAACATCACTCCGGACGACAGTCCCGGAACATGCATATATAATAAGTAGAAACCTGACCGGTTTCGGGAATGAGAGGTCGCTATGTGGGTCGCTGACAAATGGCAGGACTATGAGGTGCTGGATACGTCCGGCGGTGAAAAACTGGAGAGATGGGGAGATTACAGGCTGATCCGCCCGGATCCCCAGGTCATCTGGGATACCCCGAAAGGCAGACAGTGGAGAAAGCCCAACGGCCACTACCACCGCAGCAGCAAGGGCGGCGGAGAGTGGGAATTCTTTGACCTGCCCGAGGAATGGACCATTTCCTACAGGGAGCTGACCTTCCACTTAAAGCCCTTCAGCTTCAAGCATACAGGACTCTTTCCCGAGCAGGCCGTCAACTGGGACTGGTGCGCAGGCCTCATCGGCAGAGCGGTCTCGGAAGGGCGCAGCGTAAAGGTCCTCAATCTCTTTGCCTATACCGGCGGCGCCACGGTATCCGCGGCGGCGGCGGGAGCCTCCGTGACCCATGTGGACGCTTCCAAAGGCATGGTGGGCTGGGCCAGGGAAAACGCTGTCAGTTCCGGCCTGGGGGACGCCCCCATCCGCTGGCTGGTGGATGACTGCGGCAAGTTCGTGGAAAGGGAGATCCGCAGGGGCAATACTTACGATGCCATCATCATGGACCCCCCTTCCTACGGAAGAGGTCCCAAGGGGGAGATCTGGAAGATGGAGACCAGCATCTATCCCTTCATATTAAAATGCAGGGAGCTCCTGTCCGAAGATCCCCTCTTCTTCCTGATCAATTCCTATACCACCGGCCTGCAGCCTGCCGTTCTCTCCTATATGCTCCATACGGCCATCGATCCCATCCGTAAAGGAAGGGTGGAGGCGGATGAGGTGGGGCTGCCTGTTTCCGGAAACGGACTGGTCCTTCCCTGCGGGGCCGCGGGCAGATGGACGGGACAGCACTATATCTAGAAGCGGTCCCTACAAGATGTTGTATGAAACCTTCCCCGGGGCTGAGCATCTGCCCTGAGGGAAAGATGCTCAGAAAAATTCGTCATTCTCACGAATTTTCAGTCATATTTTTGTGAAAAACTTTTAAAATAATGCTTGCAAAACCGGCAGACATCCTGTAAACTATCTCTTGCTGTGACATGATAGCTGTGAAGCGTGAGGTTGCCCGAGCGATCGGGGTTTTCCGTGGAGCGAATGTCTGGGGCCATGAGCCCGCAATCTGACGACAAGTCACTGTACCAGAGAAAGTCTGCCGGTCAGAGCAGAAACAACGTGCAGGTATCACGATGTGCATATATCGTGAAACGCACGGAAACGTGTACAGTCGCCACTTGTCGTACTAAAGTAAAAGTACGAAGAGAGGAGACTTTTTTTATGGCAAATCAGGTTATGAGAATCACACTCAAGGCGTATGATCATCAGCTTATCGATGCGTCTGCCAAGAAGATCATCGAGACAGTCAAGAAGACTGGCTCTCAGGTGTCCGGACCGGTTCCGCTTCCCACAAAGAAGGAAGTCGTTACCATCCTCCGCGCTGTTCACAAGTATAAGGACAGCCGTGAGCAGTTCGAGCAGAGAACACACAAGAGACTGATCGACATCATCACTCCTACCCAGAAGACTGTAGATGCTCTGCAGCGTCTGGAAATGCCCGCCGGTGTCTACATCGACATCAAGATGAAAAACAAGTAATCGCTTCGCGCTTACATGTTTAGACCCTCGCCTGAGGCTCGGGTCTGCAGATAGTTCGGAAGAACTTCCTTAAATAAAGGGCATTTAAATGAGATAACATCTGCTAAATGCAGTTGTTCATAACAAAACCTCTACTAGTATGACATCCCCTGGACACCTCGGTCCGGAGAGAGGCAGGAAGCGCCGGATCCGGTCAGACAGCAGGCCGGCTGCGGAGACAAGGAAAGATGCCAGTTCCACAAGGCTTTCGCTGATGTCCGCTGTAGAAAAACCGAAGACACCGCAGATGCAGGACTTCACTTATGACCTCCCCGAGGGGCGGTCCACTAAGAGCCGCGAAGGAGCGGCGGAAAGAGGTAAAAATGAAGAAAGCGATTTTAGCAACAAAAATCGGTATGACACAGGTCTTCAAAGAAGACGGTACTGTAGTACCCGTAACTGTCCTTGAGGCAGGCCCCTGTGTTGTTACCCAGGTCAAGACTGTAGACAACGACGGCTACGAAGCTGTTCAGGTTGGCTACGGCGAAGCAAAGGAAAGAATCACCACCAAGGATAAGACCGGCAAGAAGGTCGTTGCCCACCAGCACGGTGTAGGCAGAGCCATGCAGGGTCATTTCAAAAAGGCCGGTGTTTCCGTGAAAAAGCATGTACAGGAGTTCCGTTTTGAGAACGCTGCCGACTATAAGCTCGGCGACGAGATCAAGGCTGACATCTTTGCAGAAGGCGACAAGATCGACGTTACCGCAGTGACCAAGGGCAAAGGCTTCCAGGGCGCCATCAAGCGTCACGGCCAGCACAGAGGTCCCATGAAGCACGGTTCCAAGTATCATCGTCATGCAGGCTCCAACGGTTCTTCATCCGATCCGTCCAGAGTCTTCAAGGGTAAGCACATGCCCGGACATATGGGCAGCGTGCAGGTTACCATCCAGAACCTTGAGGTAGTCAGGGTTGATGCAGAGAAGAATCTTCTTCTTGTCAAGGGCGCAGTTCCCGGACCGAAGAAGGGCCTGATCACTGTCAAAGAGACAACCAAGGCAGAAGCATAACGGAAAGGAGGACCACACATAAATGGCAAACGTATCTGTTTTAAATATGGAAGGTGTTGAAGTCGGCACAATCGACTTAAACGATGCGGTCTTTGGCGTAGACGTTAATGAACATCTGCTTCACATGGCTGTTGTTCAGCAGCTTGCAAATAACCGTCAGGGCACACAGAGTGCCAAGACCCGCGGCCAGGTTTCCGGCGGCGGCAGAAAGCCCTACAGACAGAAGGGTACCGGTCATGCTAGACAGGGTTCCACCAGATCTCCCCAGTTCACAGGCGGCGGCGTTGTATTTGCTCCCCAGCCCCGTGACTACTCCTTCAAGCTTAACAAGAAGGAAAAGAGAGCAGCTCTGAAGTCCGCTCTGACAGACCGCGTACAGAACGGCAAGGTTATCGTTCTCGACGAGCTGAAGCTTGATGAGATCAAGACCAAAGAGATGGTCAGAGTTCTCGGCAATATCAAGGCTGCAGAAAAGGCTCTGGTCGTTACAGCTGATAAGGATGAGACAGTCGTCAAGTCCGCAAGAAACCTTGCTAAGGTAGTGACAACCACAACATCACAGCTGAATGTCTATGATGTTATGAACGCACAGACAGTCGTCCTGACAAAGGATGCTGTTGCGAAGATCGAGGAGGTATACGCATAATGGCAACTCTCGAATATTATGACATCATTTTTAAGCCTGTCATTACTGAGAAGAGTATGGAGGCTATGGGCGAGAAGAAGTATGTCTTCCTCGTACATCCGGACGCAAACAAGTTCCAGATCAAGACTGCTGTTGAGAGGCTCTTTGACGGCGTCAAAGTTGCCCGCGTCAACACACTGAACATCAGAGGCAAGAAGAAGAGAAGAGGCATGACAGTCGGCAAGACTGCCAAGACCAAGAAGGCATACGTTTTCCTTACTGAGGACAGCAAGGACATCGAAATCTTCTCCGGACTTTGATCCTGATGAATACGGCACAGCAGTCATTTAAATGCGGTGCAAAGAATTAAAAAGAAACATGAAGAGGAGAACTAATCATGGGAATTAAGAAGTATACCGCTTATACCCCGTCCAGAAGAAATATGACTGGTTCTGACTTTGCAGAAGTTACCAAGAAGGCTCCTGAGAAGTCTCTGGTTGTTTCCCTGAAGAAAAACGCAGGTCGTAATAACCAGGGTAAGATCACTGTCAGACACCACGGCGGCGGCAACAGAAGAAAATACAGACTCGTAGATTTCAGAAGACTGAAAGACGGCGTTCCCGCAAAGGTCATCGGCGTTGAGTACGATCCCAACAGAACAGCAAACATCGCTCTGATCGTTTATGCTGACGGAACAAAGTCCTATATCCTGGCTCCCCAGGGCCTGACAGACGGCATGACCGTTATGAACGGTCCCGAAGCTGAAATCAGAACAGGCAACTGCCTGCCCCTGACCCAGATCCCCGTTGGTACTCTGGTACACAACGTTGAGCTGTATCCCGGCAAGGGCGGCCAGATGGTCAGAGCAGCCGGCACAGCTGCACAGGTCATGGCTAAAGAAGGCAAGTACATCACACTTCGTCTTCCTTCCGGTGAGATGAGAATGGTTCCCAAGGACTGCAGAGCAACCATCGGCGTTCTTGGCAACATCGATCATAACCTGATCAACTATGGTAAAGCAGGACGCAAGCGCCACATGGGTATCCGTCCTACCGTCAGAGGTTCCGTCATGAACCCCAACGATCACCCTCACGGTGGTGGTGAAGGTAAGGCACCTATCGGACGTCCCGGCCCGAGCACTCCTTGGGGCAAGCCCGCTCTTGGTTACAAGACACGCAGGAAGAAAGCTTCCGATAAGATGATTGTAAGAAGACGCGGCGGCAAGAAGAAATAATTAAGGAGGAAAAACCATGGCAAGATCATTAAAGAAAGGCCCTTTTATTGACGAGAGCCTTAGAAAGAAAGTTGATGCTATGAACGCATCCGGCGACAAGTCTGTTATCAAGACATGGTCCCGCCGTTCCACAATTTTCCCGTCCTTCGTAGGTCATACTTTTGCTGTCCATGACGGACGCAAGCATGTTCCGGTCTACGTTACAGAAGATATGGTTGGCCACAAGCTGGGCGAATTTGTTATGACCAGGACCTACAGAGGCCACGCCGGCAACAATAAAGACGAGAGAAGGAGCAGGTAAGTTAAACCCTGCGTGTACAGAACACTTGAAAGGAGGACGGATCTATGGCAAACGGACATAGAACCCAAATCAAGAGAGAAAGAAATGCACAGAAGGATACAAGACCTTCTGCAAAGCTTTCCTACGCAAGAATTCCTGTTCAGAAAGCCTGCTTCGTAATGGATGCAATCAGAGGCAAGAGCGTCACAGAGGCACAGGGTATTCTTACATATAACAACAGATACGCTTCAGAAGTTATCCTTAAGTTACTCAACTCCGCAGCAGCCAATGCTGCCAACAACCAGGGACTGAACGCTGACAACCTTTACATTGCAGAGTGCTACGCATTTGACGGCCCTACAATGAAGAGGATCAGACCCAGAGCACAGGGCAGAGCCTACAGAATCCTGAAGAGAATGAGCAATCTTAAGATCGTTCTTGATGAGAAGAAGTGATAACAGAAAGGAGCCTTAAATGGGACAGAAAGTTAATCCTCACGGCCTGAGAGTTGGCGTTATCAAAGACTGGGATTCCAGATGGTACGCTGGAGCAGATTTCTCAGACCTTCTGGTTGAAGATTACAACATCAGAAAATATCTGAAGAAGAAATTATTCAATGCCGGCGTTTCCAAGATCGAGATCGAAAGAGCATCCGGCAGAGTCAGAGTGATCGTTTATGCTGCAAAGCCCGGCGTCATCATCGGCAAGGGCGGTGCTGAGATCGAAGTCACAAGGAACCAGCTGGCCAAGATGACCGGCAAGAAGGTCCTTCTTGACATCAAGGAGATCAAGCGCCCCGACAAGGATGCACAGCTGGTTGCAGAGAACATCGCTCAGCAGCTTGAGAACCGTGTAACATTCCGCCGCGCCATGAAGTCTGCCATGAGCAGAACCATGAAGTCCGGCGCTCTCGGTATTAAGACAGCATGCAGCGGCCGTCTCGGCGGTGCTGACATTGCCCGTACAGAAAGCTACTCCGAAGGAACCATCCCGCTTCAGACACTGCGTGCTGACATCGACTATGGTTTCGCAGAAGCTGACACCACCTACGGTAAGGTCGGCGTCAAGGTCTGGATCTACAAGGGCGAAGTACTTCCTGCAAAAAATACTGAGAAAGCAGCCAAGGCTGCAGAATAATAAGGAAGGGAGCAATCAACTATGTTAATGCCTAAAAGAGTTAAATATCGTAAACAGTTCCGCGGCAGCATGGCAGGCACACCTTCCAGAGGAACCAAGATCACTTATGGTGAATATGGTCTTGTATGCCTGGATCCTGTTTGGATCAAGTCCAACCAGATCGAGGCAGCCCGTGTCGCTATGACTCGTTACATCAAGAGAGGCGGTAAGGTCTGGATCAAGATCTTCCCCGACAAGCCTGTAACCAAGAAGCCTGCCGAAGTCCGTATGGGTTCCGGTAAGGGCGCAGTCGAGTACTGGGTAGCCGTTGTTAAGCCCGGCAGAGTCATGTTTGAGATCGCTGGCGTACCTGAAGCAACAGCAAAAGAAGCACTCCGTCTTGCAGCGAACAAGCTTCCCTGCAGATGCAAGATCGCTTCCAAGGCTGATTTGGAGGGCAGTGCAGAATGAAAAGTAAGACTTATTTAGAAGAACTCAACAGCAAATCCGTGGAAGAACTGGCAAACGAGCTGGTATCCGCGAAGAAAGAACTCTTTAATCTGAGATTCCAGAACGCAACTAACCAGCTGCAGAACACTGCAAGGATCAGAGAAGTCCGCAGGAACATCGCCCGTATCCAGACTGCTCTGAGCAGCAAGGCAGAGTGAGCCGGGATCTTACGGAAAGGAGAATAATCGTGGAAAGAAATCTTAGAAAAGTCCGTGTCGGCAAAGTCGTCAGCAATAAGATGGACAAGACGATTGTTGTTGCGATCGAGGACCATGTCAAACATCCTGTGATCGGCAAGATCGTTAAGAGAACCTACAAGCTGACTGCACATGATGAAAACAATGAATGCGGCGTAGGCGATACCGTAAGAGTTATGGAAACAAGACCTCTGTCCAAGACAAAGAGATGGAGACTGGTCAACGTAGTAGAAAAGGCTCGCTAATCCGGTTTAAGTTGCCAGGCACCTGTTTCAGGTGCCGGGGCAAGAGCCGCATAGAGAAAGGAATTTAACTATGATTCAACAGGAAAGCAGACTCAGGGTCGCTGACAATACCGGTGCCAAGGAACTGCTGTGCATCAGAGTTTGCGGTGGTTCTACTAGAAGATATGCCAGAATCGGCGACACCATCATCGCGACCGTTAAAGAAGCAACACCCGGCGGCGTAGTCAAGAAGGGCGACGTTGTCAAGGCAGTTGTTGTTCGTACAGTGAATACAACACGCAGAAAAGACGGCTCCTACATCAGATTCGATGAGAACGCAGCTGTCGTTATTAAAGATGACCTGACCCCTGTAGGAACACGTATCTTTGGACCCGTGGCGAGAGAGCTTCGTGAGAAGAAATTCATGAAGATCCTTTCCCTGGCTCCGGAAGTATTATAAGGAGGAAGGCACAATGGCAACAAGCAAGATCAAAATCGGCGACACTGTCAGAGTGATCGCAGGCAAGAGCAAAGGCGCTGAAGGCAAAGTCATCGCTGTCGACAAGAAGAACGGCAGAGTCAAAGTCGAAGGTGCCAATATGGTTACTAAGCACGTTAAGCCTTCCATGACCAACCAGAACGGCGGTATCGTTCAGCAGGAAGCTGCTCTGGATATCTCCAATGTTATGCTGGTCGTTGACGGACAGACAACACGTGTCGGTTTCAAGGTTGAGGACGGCAAGAAGGTCCGCGTCGCCAAGAAGTCCGGCAAGGTCATTGACTGATAACGGAAAGGAGCGTATAACGTGAGTTCTAGACTGAAAGAACAGTATAATGGCGAAATTCGTGAAGCCATGACAAAGAAGTTCGGATATAAGAACATTATGGAAATTCCGAAGCTTGACAAGATCACGATCAATATGGCGATCGGCGAAGCAAGAGAGAACGAAAAGGTCCTCGATTCTGCCATCAAGGATCTGGAGATCATCACCGGACAGAAGGCCGTCAAGACCAAGGCCAAGAAGTCCGTTGCTAACTTCAAGATCAGAGAAGGCATGCCGATCGGCTGCAAGGTCACCCTTCGCGGCGACAGAATGTATGAGTTCCTTGACAGACTGGTCAACCTGGCACTCCCCCGTGTCCGTGACTTCCGTGGTGTCAACCCCAACTCCTTCGACGGAAGAGGCAACTACGCACTTGGTATCAAGGAGCAGCTGATCTTCCCTGAAATCGAGTATGACAAGGTCGACAAGGTAAGAGGTATGGATATCATCTTTACCACTACCGCCAAGACAGACGAAGAGGCCCGTGAACTGCTCAGACTGTTCAACATGCCCTTCGCAAAACAGTAATTGACTGCTATAGGAGGTTGACATGGCAAAAACATCCATGAAGATGAAACAGCAGGCAAAGCCGAAGTTCTCTACAAGAGCTTATACTCGCTGCAAGATCTGCGGCCGCCCGCATTCTGTATTAAAGAAATATGGTATCTGCAGAATCTGCTTCCGTGAACTGGCATACGCTGGCCAGATCCCCGGAGTTAAGAAGGCATCCTGGTAAGAAAAAGCCTGATCACAGGCTGCCAGAGAAATCATCGCTGGTGACGGTCTGAGTTCGGGACAGACCGCCAGGTGGCGAAAAGAGCTCTGTAAACAGAAGCTCCGAATTATTAATGGAGGATAAATAAAAAAATGACTATGAGTGATCCTATTGCAGATATGCTCACACGTATCCGCAACGCAAACACTGCAAAACATGATACAGTTGACGTTCCTTCTTCCAAGATCAAGCTTTCCATCGCTCAGATCCTGCTCGAGGAAGGTTATGTAAAGAAGGTCGACCTGGTCGACAACGGCTCCTTCAAGGACATCCGCATCACACTGAAGTATGGTGCTGACAAGAACGACCGTATCATCACAGGTCTGAAGAGAATCTCCAAGCCCGGTCTCCGTGTATATGCCGGCAAGAACGAGGTTCCGAAGGTACTCGATGGACTTGGAATCGCTATCCTGTCCACCAACCAGGGCGTCATCACAGACAAGAAGGCCCGCGAGCTGCAGGTCGGCGGCGAAGTTCTCGCATTCGTCTGGTAATTAAAGAACATAATTCATACTTAAAATTTTATTGGAGGTACGGGCATGTCACGTATAGGTAAAATGCCAATCGCTATTCCGGCGGGCGTTACCGTTGAAGTAGCAGAAAATAATAAAGTGACTGTTAAAGGACCCAAGGGCGAATTGACCAGGGTTCTGCCGTCTGAAATGACCATCAAGGTCGAAGACGGTCACGTTGTGGTAGAGAGACCCAACGACTTAAAGAGAGAGAAGTCCCTGCACGGACTGACAAGAAGTCTGCTCAACAATATGGTTACAGGTGTCAACGCAGGTTTCGAGAAGAAGCTGGAAGTCAACGGCGTTGGTTACAGAGCAGCAAAGAATGGTAATACACTGAATCTGACTCTTGGATATTCTCACCCGATCGACATGGTCGATCCTGAAGGCATCACCACTGAAGTTCAGGGCAATGTGATCATTGTCAAGGGTATTGATAAAGAACTTGTCGGACAGCATGCTGCCAACATCCGCGAGAAGAGAGCTCCCGAACCTTACAAGGGCAAGGGTATCAAGTATGCTGATGAAACTATCAGACGTAAGGTTGGTAAGACAGGTAAGAAATAAATAGGAGATTAGTGATGGTTAAGAAAGAGAATAGAAAAGCTATCCGCGAGAAAAAGCATGCTCGTCTTCGCAACCGAATCAGCGGAACTGCAGCAAGACCGCGCTTAGCCGTTTACAGAAGTAATAAACACATCTACGCTCAGATCATTGACGATGATGCTCAGACCACTCTGGCAGCAGCCGGCAGCGTCGAGAAGGAAATCAGGGATGCCCTGGACCACACCGACGACATCGCAGCAGCTGAAAAGGTTGGTGAAGTGATCGCCCAGAGAGCAGCTTCCAAGGGTATCACTGAGGTTGTCTTCGACAGAGGCGGATATATCTATCAGGGTAAGATCGCAGCTCTGGCTGAAGCAGCTCGTAAGGCTGGCCTGGATTTCTAAGGAGAGGAGAACACACATGAAACGTGATATGATTGATGCAAGTCAGATGGAACTGACCGAAAAGGTCGTAACCATCAAGCGTGTTACCAAGGTCGTCAAGGGCGGTCGTAACATGCGCTTCACGGCTCTGGTTGTCGTAGGCGACAGCAACGGACATGTTGGTGCAGGCCTTGGAAAAGCAACTGAAATCCCGGAAGCAATCCGTAAGGGTAAAGAAGATGCTGCTAAGAATCTGGTCAGCGTAGCTCTGGACGAAGTAGCAAGTATCTCTCATGATTTTATTGGCAAGTATGGTTCCGCACAGGTACTTCTGAAGAAGTCTCCTGATGGTACCGGTATCATCGCAGGTGGTCCTGCCCGTGTCGTTTGTGAACTTGCTGGTATCAAGAACATCCGTACAAAGTCTCTTGGTTCCAACAACAAGCAGAACGTTGTCCTTGCAACCATCAACGGCCTCAGCCAGCTGAAGGTTCCGGAAGAAGTTGCAGCAGCTCGCGGCAAATCAGTTGCGGATTTAAAGGGCTGAAAGGAGAGTAACAATGGCTGAAAACAAAATGCTGAAGATCACACTGATCAAGTCCACGATCGGTGCTGTTCCGAAGAACAAGAAGATCGTTAAATCCATGGGCTTCAAGAAACTGAACAGCTCTGTTATTTTACCTGACAACGCAGCTACCAGAGGACAGATCAGACTGATCTCCCACATGGTCAAGGTTGAAGAGCTGGACTAAGGAGGTAGAAGAATGGAATTATCTAACATCAGACCTGCTGCAGGTTCCAACGATACAAAATTCAGACGCGGCCGCGGCCATGCTTCCGGCAACGGCAAGACTGCTGGTTTTGGTCACAAGGGTCAGAAGGCTCGTTCCGGCAGACCGAGAGCCGGTTTCGAAGGCGGCCAGATGCCTCTGTACAGAAGACTCCCCAAGAGAGGCTTCAAGAACTATAACAAGAAGAACATTGTTACCGTCGACGTCACAAAGCTTGAGAAGTTCGAGAATGGTGCTGTCGTTGATATCCAGGCTCTTCTGGATGCCGGCATCATCAGTGATGTGTACGATGGCGTAAAGGTCATCGGCAACGGTGAACTTACAAAGAAGCTGACTGTTAAGGTTGACGCTTTCAGCGCCGGCGCCAAGGAAAAGATCGAGTCCGTAGGCGGCACAGCTGAGATCGCTGAATAAACCCCAGGCTTTCAGTAAGGATGCAGGGGCCGCATAATTTGCAGCCCCTGTTGCCATATTCGAACGAAAGGTTAATTCTATGTTAGAATCGGTAAAAAATGTCTTCAAAGTCAAGGACATCAGACAGAAACTGCTTTTTACCTTTTTGATGATGGTCGTGATCCGTTTCGGATCCCAGCTCCCCGTTCCTGGTGTGGACAGAGAGTACTTTGCCTCCTGGTTCGCTGAGCAGGTTGGGGATTCCCTCGGCTTCCTCAATGCTTTTACAGGCGGTTCTTTCCTGAACATGTCTGTTCTGGCACTGAATATCACTCCCTACATCACTTCCTCCATTATCATCCAGCTGCTGACCATCGCTATTCCTCAGCTTGAGGAGATGCAGCGCGAGGGTGAGGAAGGCAGGAAGAAAATGACCGCCATTACCCGTTATCTGACAGTCGGTCTGGCAGTTATGGAAGGTCTGGCTATGTCCATCGGCTTCGGCCGCGGCGGCCTTCTGGAAAAGTACAACTTCATCAACGTTCTGATGGTAGTTGCCACTCTGACGGCCGGCTCCGCCATCCTGATGTGGATCGGCGAGCAGATCACAGTCTACGGCGTAGGCAACGGTATCTCTATCGTCCTGACGATCAACATTGTTTCCAGAATGCCTCAGGATATCGTAAGTCTGTTCCAGCAGTTCGTTGTGGGACAGAAGGTCGCATACGGCGCCATCGCTGCTGTTGTGATCATTGCGGTCATCCTCGGCGTCACAGTCCTTGTCATTCTTCTCAACGATGCGGAGCGGAGGATCCCGGTCCAGTACGCACAGAAGATGCAGGGCAGAAGGCTGGTAGGTTCCGCCGGTTCCTTCCTTCCTCTGAAGGTCAACACCGCAGGCGTTATGCCTATCATCTTTGCTTCCTCCCTGATGCAGTTCCCCGGCATCGTTTCCCAGCTTGCCGGCTACAAGGGAACAGGCGTCTGGAGTGAGGTATTAAGATACCTGAGCTCCTCCTACTGGCTCAACCCCAACTATTTCAGATACACGATCGGCCTTCTGGTCTATCTGGTACTGATGGTATTCTTTGCATATTTCTATACATCCATTACCTTCAATCCTATTGAGATTGCGGACAACATGAAGAAGCGCGGCGGCTTTATCCCCGGTATCAGACCCGGCAGGCCCACCAGCGATTACCTCTACAGGATCCTGAACTACATCATCTTCATCGGTGTATGCGGTCTGATCATCGTAGCGGTCATTCCCTTCTTCTTCCAGGGCTTCTTTAATGCCAGCGTTACCTTCGCCGGCACCAGCCTGATCATCGTGGTCAGCGTTATCCTGGAGACGATCAAGCAGATCGAGTCCTTAATGATGGTTAAAAATTACAAGGGATTCCTGAACGGCTGATGGTAATATTCCGGAGGCGGTATTCCCCCAGATGGGGGAATACTGTCTTCGGTTTTATGAAACTTATAAGATATTCAGAAAGGAGACGAAA
>CAMOGQ010000048.1 GCA_946614165.1 uncultured Lachnospiraceae bacterium | reverse complement strand
CAAGGCTCGACAGCTATGACTGGGACAATATCTGCATGGAGTATCATATCTACAACCTGTCCATATTCTCACAGAAGACCTGTCTGAATCTCTACCGGGGCCTCCACAATCTGATGGGCTATCATACGCCGGTGTACGTAGGGGAGTGGAACGCTTTCGGGAAAGAGAGCGACTGGGAGGACAGCTTCGAGTGGTTCGATGAGCAGGGATGGTCCTTCTCGTCCTGGTGCTACAAGGCCAATGCCTATGCTTATGAGGATCTCTACCACAATCACAGCAGATGGAGCCTGTTCGATCTGCATATCGTACCGGTGGACCTCTCAGCGGCTTCCTTTGATGAGATCGCGGAAGTATACGGGAGGACCGGGACGCAGAACGCAGAGAAGACGGCGGTCTGTGAATACTGGGAAGAGTACCTGAAAAAACAGTGAAAATGTACCGTTCAAATGCTGCGGGATCCGCCCTTAAGTCAGGCTGACCGAATCAATGCTGAAAAAAACAGGACATGAAGTGCATAAGCAAGCCTCCTAAAGAGACATGGGAAAAGCCCAGAAAACCGGACCGGTTTCCTGGGCTTTCCTTAAGAGTCAGTTCCTTCCGGGTCATTTGGGTGGAAAACGGGAGGGAACCCGGAAGGAGGAGAAAGCCGTCTTTGATCAGATGGTTTAATTTTTCTTTCTGTAGCTGCGGACAAGAAGGATCTCACAGACTGCTGCCAGAGCCAGGATGATGCCGGAGATCACACGGAGCTTCATTTCCCATGCCGGGAGGCCTCCGTTTACTTCTCATGCATAGGCCCTGCTGTTGACCGTGGTATAGAGAATGTTTTTACAGGCCTTCCGCATAGCCAGCACGGAAGTGGCGCTTTCCTGATCGTCCACGATGCTTTCGGGCAGGGGATTGGGGGCCAGGCAGAAGTCATTGCCGCTGCGGATCAGTCTGTCCGCCGGCAGATCTTTTACAGTGACAGTCTGGAGGACTATAAGGAAGGCCTCTTTCAGATGGGGGACTATTACCGAAGAAAAGTCCTGTATTACAGCCTGCTGGAAAAGAGGAACCGGATCATGCAGGAGCTGCTGGAGGAGGTCCCGGGGGCACTGGGAAAGTATCGGATCCGGGAGTATCCCAGCGGTTATTATCTGCGCTATTCAGGGAAAAAAGATTTTACGGTCAACGAGGATTCAAAGCTGAAGAAGTACTTTGACAGGTATTTTTCTTTCGTGGAAGGAGTGGCTTCCTTTCCTCTGAGCAGCACTTCGGGAGAGACGCCGGTGGACGAATATGACTGGCTCCTGTGTATGCGGTGTGATTTTCTCGATGCCCTGGAAGATACCCGTGGAGAGGACTTTCCTGTCATTTCTGCCAGAAAGGCGGTCTATACGGTAGTCTATGCCGGGGAGGAAGGGACCTTTACGGTGGACCTTCTAAAGCCTGTCCTCAGCTATGTGCAAAAACAGGGATACAGGATCTGCGGCAATGTTTACGGGATCCTGCTTGCCAAGACCCTGGACCAGGGCCAGTTCAGACGCTATATCGGCGTCTATGTCCCGGTGGAATGATGCGGGACGCCGGAAGTACGAAAAGAGCTGCAGAGACTGTTGTATAAAAAAGAAAATGGAAGCCCCAAAAAGCAGATCAGAGAGGAAGGCGCATATGACAGAGAAAGAAAAGCAGGAAATGATCTTCATGATGATCAGAGAAATGAGCAGGCGGGAAAAGGAAGGGAAGGTTGAAAGGTTCCGGGAACTGAACCGGAAAGCCAGGAAGGGACAGATCGTTTTTGCCGGGTCCAGCCTGATGGAACAGTTCCCTGTCTATGAGATGCTTTTAGGCAGAGAGCTTCCCTATACCATTTACAACAGGGGCGTGGGAGGCTTTACTACATGGGAGCTTCTGGAAAATCTGGAGCCCTGCATCCTGGACCTGGAGCCGGGGGCACTCTTTCTGAATATCGGGACGAACGACATGAACGGAGAAGACTTTGTGCTTTCCGAATTTATGGACAGGTATGAAAGCATCCTGATGCACATTCTGGAAAGGCTTCCCGACATAAAGATCTTCCTTCTGGCTTTCTATCCCTCCAATCTGGAGGCAGCTCCCGACCCCCGGACAAGAGCGGCTTTTGCCTGCCGCACGAACAAAAGGATCCGGCAGGCCAATGAGGCAGTCAGAAAGCTTTCAGAAAAGCTCCATGCCGCCTTTCTGGATCTGAACGGCCCCCTTACGGACCAAGAGGGGAATCTGAAGAAGGAACTTACCATTGACGGCGTCCACATGCACGTGGAAGGCTATGAGCTGGTAATGGACCAGCTGGTGACGATTCTGGAAAGACTTTCGGGGCTGTAAAAAAGAAAATAGAGATTCCGGACAGATTTATGACCGTAAAGGGCCGTATCGGGTCTGGTCCTGACAAACCGGATCCGTTACGGCCTTTTGCATGACAGCCTTCTTCTCCGGCATGCCTGCGGAATCAGGAGCAAGTTTTTCGGCTCCGGTTCTATATGGCAGGGAAGGAAAGGGAAATCCTGTCAAAATGTTGAAGTGAATTTCCAAAATTGCTATACTACGCTTTAATGATGTAAATGAAAGGTGTAAAGCTTTATGATAGCTCTGATCGATTATGAAGCCGGCAATATAAAAAGTGTTGAAAATGCCCTGAAGTTCCTTGGACAGGAGGCTGTCCTGACAAGGGACAGGGACCGGATCTGGAAGGCGGATAAGGTGATTCTGCCGGGCGTTGGCGCTTTCGGCGACGCCATGGACAGGATCCGGGACTATGATCTGGAGGATGTGATCCATTCCGTTACGGACAGGGGAACCCCCTTCCTTGGCATTTGCCTGGGCCTGCAGCTCCTTTTTGAGGAGAGCGAAGAAAGCCCCGGTGCCAAAGGCCTTGGGATTCTTCCCGGCCGCATCATCCGGATCCCCGAAGGAGAAGGCCGCAAGGTCCCCCAGATCGGCTGGAACGATCTGACCTACCCCAGAAAGGGCAGGCTTTTCGAAGACGTGCCGGAAGGCTCCTATGTATATTTCGTGCACTCCTATTACCTGCATGCGGATGATCGGGATATTGTGGCGGCTCAGACGCAGTACGGCGTGACTATTGACGCTTCCGTGGAAAAGGACAATGTCTTTGCCTGTCAGTTCCATCCCGAAAAGAGCGAACGGGTGGGCATGCAGATCCTCAGAAACTTTGTAAGGCTGTAAGGAGGGGAGAAAAATATGCTGACTAAGAGAATCATCCCCTGCCTGGATGTCAACAATGGCAGAGTCGTAAAAGGCATTAATTTCGTACAGCTGCGGGATGCCGGAGACCCGGTGGAATGCGGCGAAGCCTATTCCAGGGCCGGCGCCGACGAGCTGGTCTTTCTGGATATCACTGCAACCTCCGATGCCAGAAATACTGTGGCGGACATGGTCAGAAGAGTGGCTGAGCGGGTCTTTATTCCCTTTACCGTAGGGGGCGGGATCCGGACCACCGAGGATATGAAGGCCATACTGCGGGAAGGCGCAGACAAGGTCTCGGTCAATTCCGCGGCCATCCTCCGGCCTGAGCTGATCTCGGAAGGAGCCATGCGCTTTGGCAGCCAGTGTATCGTGGTGGCCATCGATGCAAGGCGCAGAGAGGACGGCAGCGGCTGGAACATCTTCAGGTCCGGCGGCAGGATCGATACAGGGATCGACGCCGTAGAATGGGCAGAGCGCTGTCAGAAGCTGGGAGCCGGAGAGATCCTCCTGACCAGCATGGACGGAGACGGGACCAAGGCCGGATATGACCTGGAGCTGACCAGGACCATAGCGGATGCCGTTTCCATTCCTGTCATCGCCTCCGGCGGCGCAGGCACGAAGGAACACTTCTATGAAGCCCTGACCGCCGGCGGAGCGGACGCTGCCCTGGCGGCTTCCCTTTTCCATTACAAGGAACTGGAGATTATGGAAGTCAAGGAATATCTGAAGGAAAAAGGAATCCCGGTCAGAATGTAAGACAAGGCTGCCGGACTGCAAAACAACAATTGAAGGAGAGTGCAGAAATGTCTATCTTAAGCAAGATTTTCAAAAAGATCAAAGTGGATTACGACGAGGAAGGCTTCCCTGTCATTAAAGCCCGTACGGAAGAAGCTGCTGATGCAGAAGAAGTAGTGACAGAAGAAGCTGTGAAGGCAGAAGAAACGGCCGCTGAAGAATCGGCAGAGGCAGAAGAAGCTGCCATAGAAGAAGCGGCTTTTGAAGAACCTGCAGATGAAGAAGATTCCGCCCCTGCTGAAGAGATGGCTGTCGAAGAAGGGGAAGAAGGAGTCTGCGCAGAAGAATGTGCCGCGGTGGAGGAAGAGCCTGTTATCGAAGCAGAGCCTGCAGCAGCAGAAGAGCCTGCCGCAGAGGCACCTGCGGAAGAAAAGAAGGAAGAAGAAGTTCCCGTTCCGGAAGCACCTGCGGAGGCTGAGCCTGCAGGGACCATGATGAGCGCGGAGAAGCTCCATGAAAAAGAAGGGGATCCCTACGACGTATCCTCTCTGGAGCCTGCCGAAGTGTTCCGTTATTTCAGGGAGATTTCCGCCATTCCCCACGGATCCTTCCATACGCAGGCCATCAGCGATTATCTCGTTTCCTTTGCAAAAGACCACGGATACCGGTATGTGCAGGACCAGGCCGGCAACGTTGTCATCTATGCGGATGCGACCCCCGGCTTTGAAGAGGCGCCTGCCCTTGTCCTCCAGGGCCATATGGATATGGTCTGCGAAAAGGACCCGGGCGTAGAACTGAACATGGATACCGAGCCCATCACCCTTATGAGGGACGGAGAGTGGCTGACCGCCGACGGGACCACCCTGGGCGGTGACGACGGCATTGCGGTAGCCTTCATGCTGGCAGTTCTGGACGATCCTGCCATAGTGCATCCTGCACTGGAATGTATCTTTACTGTGGATGAAGAAGTAGGCATGCTGGGAGCAGAGGCCCTGGACGGATCTCTTATTACCGGCAGACGTATGCTGAACCTGGATTCAGAAATGGACGGGATCTTTACCGCGGGCTGCGCCGGCGGGACCCATCAGGTCCTGACCCTGCACTGCAAGCGCAACGAGCGCAAGGGCCAGGTACTGGATCTGAAGGTATCGGGACTTCTTGGAGGCCACTCGGGAGAAATGCCCGGCCGGGGCAGAGCCAACGCCAATATTATTATGGGCAGGATCCTTTACAGCCTGTATCAGGAGAGCCCCTTCAGACTGATCCGGGTGGACGGCGGAACCAAGGACAACGCCATCCCCAGAGAAGCCTGCGCTTCCCTGCTCTTTACCGGAGATGTGGACAAGAAGGATATGAAGAAGGCCGTAAAGGCCCTCCACGACGCCATCCATGCAGAATATCAGGTCACCGATCCCGGCCTTGCCATTTCCTGCGCATGGCCTGAAGTGGATCCCAAAGAGCCGAAAACGGCTTTTATCAAGAAGGATACCCGCAGGATCATCCGCTTCCTTATGTCTGTCCCGGACGGCCTGATCGAATATATGCCCGGCTTTGACCGCATGCCTCAGACATCTCTCAACATGGGCATCCTGAAGACTGCGGCGGACGGCATCGAAGCCACCTTCCTGGTCAGGTCCGCGCTCAACTCCCAGAGAGAGATGATGAACGACAAGCTGAAGTGCATCGCCGCCCAGTTCGACGGCAGGGTGGACGTAAAGGGTTCCTATCCCGCATGGGAGTACAGGCAGACATCCGATTTTCGCGACATGCTGGTGGCTCTCTATAAGGAAAGCACCGGTAAGGAGCCCGTCGTTTCCGTGACCCACGGCGGTCTGGAATGCGGCCTTCTGTCCGACAAGCTGCCCGGTCTGGACTGCGTATCCATCGGTCCCAGAATGTACGGGATCCATACGCCCCAGGAAAAGCTGCACATCGCTTCCACGGCGGCCACATGGACCTATCTCAAGGCTGCACTGAAGGCCTGCGCGGAGAAATAACAGAGGTGCATCATGGCAGCAATATCCAATGACTGGCTTCCGGTCCTGTCTCCGGAATTCAGTAAACCCTACTACAAAGATCTGTTCAGATTCGTACAGACAGAATATCAGACCCGGCAGATCTTTCCGCCGGCCCAGGACCTCTTCAACGCCCTGCATCTGACCCCCTTAAGCAAGGTCAAGGTGGTTATCCTGGGACAGGACCCCTATCACGGAGACGGGCAGGCCCACGGACTCTGTTTTTCCGTAAGGCCCGAGGTGGATATCCCTCCCTCTCTGGTCAACATCTACAGGGAGCTCCATGACGATCTGGGCTGCAGGATGCCCGACAACGGGTGTCTCACCAAGTGGGCGGACCAGGGCGTCCTCCTCCTGAATACGGTCCTGACCGTCAGGGCCCATCAGGCAGGGTCCCACAGGGGCCATGGCTGGGAACAGTTCACGGATGCCATCATCCGGGCCGTCAACAGCCAGAACCGGCCCGTGGTATACATGCTCTGGGGCGCGCCCGCTCAGGCCAAGCGCCAGATGCTGGACAATCCCAGGCACCTGGTCCTGACGGCCCCTCATCCCAGTCCTCTTTCTGCCTACCGGGGCTTTTTCGGATGCAGGCACTTCAGTCAGTGCAACGCCTTCCTGGAGGCGCACGGAGAAAAGCCCATCGACTGGCAGATCGAAAACGTCCGGGGGTAAGACCTTCCCGCGGACGCAAAGATAGTTATAAAGAAAGAAAAGGTAACAAGAATGAAAAAAATCCCTTATGTGACCCTGGAACAGGCAGCAGAGATCAAAAAGACCTATCCCACTCCCTTCCACCTTTACGATGAAAAGGGAATCAGGGCAAATGCCAGAGCCGTAAAGGAGGCTTTTGCCTGGAACAAGGGCTTCCGCGAGTATTTCGCTGTCAAGGCCACCCCCAACCCCTACATCATGGACATCTTCCGTGACTATGACTTCGGCTTCGACTGCTCCTCCAAGACGGAACTGCTGCTGGCCGATGCGGTGGGCGCTTCCGGAGAGCACATCATGTTTTCCTCCAACGAGACCCCTGCCGAGGAGTATGCCCTGGCGGCTAAGCTGGGTGCCATCATCAACCTGGATGACTTTACCCATATCGAATTTCTGGAAAATATCCTGGGAGAGTTCCCTGAGACCATGTGCTGCAGGTTCAATCCCGGCGGCTTCTTTACCCTGTCCAACGGCATCATGGACAACCCCGGTGATTCCAAGTACGGCATGACCAAGGAACAGCTGGCAGAGGCCTACAGGATCCTCAGGGACAAGGGCGTAAAGCATTTCGGCATGCATGCCTTCCTGGCCAGCAATACCGTGACCAACGAGTACTATCCCAGACTGGCCGGCCAGCTCTTTACCCTGGCAGCCGATATTAAAAAAGAACTGGGCATTCACTTCTCCTTCATCAACCTTTCCGGCGGCGTAGGCATCCCCTATACCCCCGACGCCGAGCCCAATGACATCTATGCCATCGGCAGAGGCGTTAAGGAAGAGTTTGACAGGATCCTGGTGCCCGCAGGCATGGGAGACGTGGCCATCTATACGGAGATGGGACGTTTCATGCTGGCTCCCTACGGAGCACTGGTCACCACTGCCATCCATGAAAAGCATATCTATAAGGAATATATCGGCGTGGACGCCTGCGCGGCCAACCTTATGAGACCTGCCATGTACGGGGCCTACCACCACATCACCGTCCTGGGCAAGGAAAATCAGGAATGCGACCACCGCTATGACATCGTCGGATCCCTTTGCGAGAATAACGACAAGTTCGCCATCAACCGCATGCTGCCCAGGATCGACAAGGGGGACATCCTCTTTATCCATGATACGGGAGCTCACGGCTTCTCCATGGGCTATAACTACAACGGGCGCCTGCGCAGCGCGGAGCTCCTGCTCCAGGAGGACGGCTCGGTGAAGCTGATCCGCAGAGCGGAGACCGAAAGAGATTATTTCGCCACCTTCGACTGCACGCCCTATTATGACAGGATCCGCTTCGACGGCTGAGAAAAGACAATGCGTATGAGATCTGCTTCCGGAATCGTTTTGACGGGAGCAGGCGCAGGATACAAATAAACCGTGCACAGATATGGCAGGACGGCGCCAAGGCGCCGCCCTGCCTTTCAGGATAAAAGACTATGGGCGTACTTGTTTTCAGAGACGGGAACTTTGGAAGGCTGAAAGAAGGGGTCATATCGGGAGGGGATCTTCTGGGCCTGGACAGGGAAAAGGACCGGGAGCTGATCGGATGGCTTCTTTCCATGGTCGGTGAGTCCAAACGGGAAAAGATCATGCGAAGGTACGGCGTGGAAGAGCTTCCCCCGGCGGCGGTCAATATCGATGACCCGGAGGATCAGCTGTACAGGACTTATTATGTCCTCCTTGAACAGGTCATGCGGGAGAGCAGCAGTGAGGTCCTGAAAAAGACGGCTTTCGGGAATCGGAGGGAGAGCATAGGCAGATTTGCCTTCTGCAGGCTGACCGGCTTTGCCTGGCCTGCCGGAGAGTGCGACGCCTACAGCTACCGGACCTGGCAGTGCGGCCTCAAAAAGGGGGTCACAAGAAAAGAAATCGAAGACTTCTGCAGGGAAATGATCGAAAGACACGGCCCCTTTGAAAATGAAGCCAAGGCATGGCTGCATGAACTTCCCCTCATCAGTGACGGGAAGCTGGAGGAATGGGCGAAGGGAGATACGGAGCGGAAAGATCCGTCATTTTCCTGACCAGTGAAGTACTAAAGCTGGAATTACTGCAGTCAGTTACTCCGTCAGTACAGGAGCGGCAGATTCTTTTTTTGCGCTTGAAGAAGAAATGGCCATGTGTTAAGATACTTAAGCAGTCACAAGGGACTGCGGCCTGCCGGCATGGCGGAATTGGCAGACGCGACAGACTCAAAATCTGTTTTCAGTGATGGAGTGTGGGTTCGAGTCCCACTGCCGGCATCAGATGAAGACCCCGGAAGAGCCTGAAAGATATGTTCAGGGCTTTGCCGGGGCCTTTCTGTGTCCGGAGGTCCCAGGCAGTAAAGACAGTGAATTTACGAAGCGGGATCTTCCGGCGGATTTCCGTTTTCTGAAGTACTGTTTCGGAGCTCCGAACGGACCTTCATCAGGATCTGTCCCAGATAGTTTTTTCCGGTGCGGCTCCTTTTGTCCACGCCCCAGTAGCGGTCGTTCCAGGTATTGCCTTCGATCAGCAGAGCGTCCCCGGTGGACAGGAGCTTTTCCTTCAGGTCCCCGTTCTGCAGGAACTTGGCCCTGACGATCTCTTCCATGATGCCGTTCTTTACCTTTTCCCAGTCGGGTCTTAAGGGCACCTGTCTGCCTCTGTGTTTTGCTTCCTTCGGACCAAGCGCTGTAAAAACCTTTTTTGCCTCCGGATCCAGGACCTTCTGTGCCTGGAAGGCTGCTTCATTGTTCTGGTAGGTCAGGCCGTCACAGGTCACCTGGGCGGGATAGAAGTTGCTGAGAAAAAAGTATTCGCCCCGGAAAGTATCAATTCTGATGCGGTTCATAATTACCTCCTCCTTATTAAAAAGTTTGGCTGTCCGTGTGTCTGCCTGACCATAATGGTAGCATACAGAAGCTGCCCCTTCCCTAAACCGGTGGTTTATATCTGCAGTTTCTGATGCCTGATACAGGCAAAAAAAGGTATGCCGGATATCTGTTGGATGCAGGACTGCATTTTAGTGCGGCTTTGCGGATCCCTCCATCAGTGTGCATAAAGGCGGGTAACAGTATTGGTCGATTTGCATATTGATTATGAAGAGGCCCTCATGCTTTTATTAAATAGGAATACCGGCGGAAGATGACCGGAGAAAGAACAGGACGAAAAAAAGATGGGATCATTATCAGAACTGATCAGAACAAGGAAAAGCGTGCGCAGCTTTGACGGCAGAGAACTTCAGCGAAAGGACCTGGACAAGCTTCGCATGTACGCTTCGGAAATTGAGAATCCATTCGGCATACCGGTGGAATTTGTCTTCCTGGATGCCGGGTTGTATGGTCTGTCCAGTCCCGTCCTGTCCGGAGAAAAGTACTTTGTCTGCGGAAAAGTGGCTAAAAAGCCCTATGCGGACGTAGCTTTCGGCTTTGCCTTTGAGAAGCTGGTCCTCTATGCCTGGTCCCTGGGGATCGGTACCACCTGGATCGGCGGCACCATGAAAAGGTCTGCCTTTGAAAAGGCAGCAGGACTTAAAAAGGATTTTATGATGCCCTGCATCAGTCCTCTGGGATATCCCTCCGGAAAGCGTTCGCTCCAGGAGACGGTGATGAGAAAGGCCATCGGCGCCGACAGTCGTATGGCTGCCGATAAACTTTTCTTTGAGGGAAACTTTTCCACGCCTCTGAAAGGCCCCGAAAAGGAAAAGATAGAGGACCTGATCGAGATGGTGCGCTGGGCCCCTTCGGCGGTCAACAAACAGCCCTGGCGCATACTGTATAAAGACGGGCTCTACCATTTCTATGAGAAGAAGGACAGGGGCTATCAGAACGAATCCACGGGAGACCTTCAGAAGATCGACGTAGGCATCGCTCTCTGTCACTTTGTCATGGGCGCAGAGGAACGGGGCCTGAAGACGGAGGCTTCCATTTCAGATCCCGGTGTTCCCACCTCTTCCGACATGGAATATATCGTTTCCGTGGCTATGAAGGAATCCTGATTTACCGGCAGGGATCTCAACAGGCAGAAAGATGGAACTTAAAGAATATAAGAAGGAAATCACCAGGATATTTGCGGGAAACAGAAAAAACGGCTTTGTGGAATGGCACAGAACAAGGTCCCTTCTGTCCGATACCATCTCCAGCCTTGAAACTGCAAAAGACGAGCTCTGTGCCGAAAAGAGATATGAAGATCTCTTTTCCCTGGCCTGCTGGACCTATATAAAGTGGGGAAATACGGACAAGGATGATTCGGGAGGAGAAACCTCAGAATTCTGTGCCTGCATATACAGCATTTGGGAAAGAATCTATGAGGAGGGAATGGAGAGACTTTCCCATGACCGGATGCTGGAGAAATTTTTAAAGCTCCTGGAGGGGAAAGTACGGGATTACATGGAGGACACCGTTTACGATTTCATCCTGGGCCGCTTTAAAAATGAAAAACAGTTAGCCAGGAAAGATGCGTTTCTTCTGAAGGTCATGGAAGACCTGCGGCAGAAGATGAAAGAAAACAGCATCTATAAATATAGCCTCTATGTAAAAGAAGACTATTACGCGGGGTTATTGGCAGAGAGGAAAAGGCCCATTGAAGAGATCCGGGATTTCCTTTGCTCCAGGGACCGCTACGGAAATAAAATGCTGCTTGCCGGGATCGAGGCAGATTACGGAAACTGGGATGAGGCCGCAGCCCTTTACCGGGCCCATATCGCGGAGAGGCCGGCCCCTTACTGGTCCGATGAGGCCAGAAAACTTCTGATGGAAATCCTTAAAGCAAAGGGAGACAGGGAAGGCTATAACAGTGAATTGTACGAAATGATGATGATACATCCGGAAACGGACAGATATTTCCGGGAATATAAGGCGCTTTTTAAGGAAGAAGCATGGAGCAGACAGTGGGAGAAGCTGCTGGAGCATTACGCGGGAAAGTACAGGATGATCGTCAGCTGGCTGAATAACGAGAGCAGATACGATCTGATCATGGACAGTGCGGAGCCTGACCACTTGGAAATCGTGGATGAATTTGAAAATAAGCTCTTTGAGCTCTATCCGGAACGGTGTCTGAAGGTACTGGAAAACTATGCGGACCTGCGTGCGGATAACGCAGGTAAAAGAAGCGATTACAGGTCCCTTGCCAGATTCCTGAAAAGTCTGTCCTCCCGCCAGGGAGGCGGCAATCTGGCATCAGAGCTGGCGGAAAAGTACAGAAAGAAGTATCCGAACCGGCCTGCCATGCTGGAGGAACTGGAAGGAATTTAAGCAGGAGAAAACAGGTATGAGTGAGATTACGAAGGCTGACTGGAAGCTGTTCAGAGAGAGGGTTCCCGAGTGGCAGGAGAGGTATATGGAGAAGCTCCTGCAGAAGTATGTAAAGCTTCTGACTTCTCCGGGAGATGCTTCCGAACACTTCTGGGAACTGGAAAAGAGGATCAGAAACGATAAAAAGCACCCCGGGGTCATGATGCAGCTGGAAAAGAGCGAGGCCATCTGGGATATCGCCATTCTGATCAGGAAAAGAGTCATAACAGTAAAAGATCTGGACGGATTCAGTCAGGAACTGAAGGATGCCGTTGCCGCGATCCTGGACCGCTGACACCGGGCAGAAAACGGCAGAGTCTTTTACACCAGATGGATAGCCGTGCCGGGGCGGCATCTGAATAGGGTTTGTTTCAGGAAAGAGGGCTGTGCCCTCTTTCCTGTTTTCCGGATTCATTTTTCGACTTTGTGATCCGGCCGGTTATCTGATCTTTATTTTATTTTCCAATCTGTTTTCTGGAAATCTGATTTTTCGATTCTTTACAAATGCAGAACAGTTTTTTTATTATCTGAATATAAGAAATTTTTTCCAGGAGGTGCAGTATGGCAGGAAGAGGTCCTGGCGGCCCTATGGGCGGCCGATATATGACGGAAGAAGAGAAGGCAAATCAGCCGAAGATCACACCGGAGCTTTTAAAGCGCGTTTTTTCCTATCTGACACCCTACTGGAAGCAGCTCCTTCTGGTAATAGGTGCGATCTTTGTGTCTTCCACCATGAAGCTTCTGCCATCCGTTCTGACGGGCCGGATCATAGACGAGGGCCTGATCGCCAGAAATTTCGGTGCCCTGGTCTTTTTGATCTTTCTTTCCCTGGCCGTCACTCTGGGCGGAAATCTGATCGGCGTGCTGGAGAGCTATCTGAACAACTGGATCGCCCAGCATATCACCTACGATATGCGCAACAGCATGTACAGACATCTGCAGACCATGTCCCAGCGCTTTTTTACCACCAGCAATCAGGGAGATATCATTACCCGCATGACATCGGACATCGACGGGGTCCAGAGGGTCATCACCAATACCCTGACGGATATCCTTTCCAACGCCATTACTCTGATCGTGGCGGTGGTGGTCATGTACAGGCAGAACTGGGTCCTTGCCACGGTGGGCATCCTGATCGTTCCCCTTTTTGTGATCCCTACCAGAGCGGCGGGCAGGACCAGGTGGTCCATTACAAGGGAGTCTCAGGAATGCTCAGACCAGATCAACGGCATCCTCAATGAGACTCTGTCCGTTTCCGGACAGCTCCTGGTCAAGCTCTTCGGCCGGGAAGACCACGAGTATGAGAAATACGAAAAAGCCAACAAAAAAATGATCGACCTCAACATCAGGGAATCCATGGCCGGCCGGTGGTTCATGGTCATCCTCAGCACCACCTCCTCCGTGGGCCCCATGCTTCTGTATCTGGTGGGCGGCATCCTGATGATGAAATACGATTCCGATCTGACGGTGGGCGATATCACGGTCCTGGTAGGCCTTCTGGGCCAGATGTACCGGCCGGTCAACCAGCTCCTCAACATTCAGGTGGACTGGATGCGGTCCATGGCTATGTTCACCAGGCTCTTTCAGTACTATGACATGCCGGCGGAAATTCAGAACGCCCCGGACGCCATTACGCCCGATTCCACGGACGGATCCGTTTCGTTTTCCCATGTGAAATTCTCCTATGACAGCGAGCGGCAGATCCTGAAGGACGTGAGCTTCGACCTGAAGAGCGGGGACTGCATAGCCATCGTAGGGCCATCGGGCTCGGGCAAATCCACCATGATCAATCTGATCCCCAGACTCTATGACGCCCAGGGAGGCACCATTACCTTCGGGGGGATCGATGTCAGAAAGCTGGATCTGGCCTTCCTCAGAAAGAACGTGGGCATCGTTTCCCAGGAGACATATCTTTTCAACGGGACCATCCGTGACAATCTCCTCTATGCCAGGTTCGATGCCAGTGAGGAGGAGCTGATCGAGGCCTGCAGAAAGGCCAATATCTATGACTTTATTCAGGCTCAGGAAAAAGGCCTGGATACCATGGTGGGCAACCGGGGACTCAAGCTCTCCGGAGGAGAAAAACAGAGGATCTCCATTGCCAGAGTGCTCTTAAAGGATCCTGCCCTGCTGATCTTTGACGAGGCCACTTCTGCTTTGGATTCCATTTCGGAGCAGAAGATCCAGGACGCCATAGAGCCTCTGATCGCCGAGAGAACCTCCATTCTGATCGCCCACAGGCTCTCAACCATTCTGGCGGCGGACGAGATCCTGGTGGTCAAAGACGGGGAGATCGCGGAAAGAGGAAAACACGCGGATCTGGTAAAGGCCGGCGGTGTCTATACGGAACTCTACGAGACCCAGTTCAGGAAAGCCCTGGATGGCAGTCTGGAAGGAGGAAAAGAAGAAAACGATTATGAAGTGCCGGGCTATATTGCTCCGGGGGATGAATATTGAAAACGATTTCAATGCTGGCGGCAATGTTATTTCTATTTTAATATTTGTTAATATTTATGTAAAAACGGGCATACAGAGTCTTTTTAATGCGATTTTTATAACATTTTGACAAGTGCAAGGTGACAAAGGTATTAAGGAATTTTGAAAAACGGTGTTAGGATAATAATGTGAATAGTTTACATTTTTATTCATGCGTGAGGAAAATATGCAAAATATGGTATTACTTCATTCGGACGACTCGCTTTTCAAAGACATTCATCTTTGTATCTGCGGGGAACAGAAATGCAAACCGCTTCAGGGCTGGGGGCCTGCAGTCAAATCCTATTATCTGATTCTTTATGTTTTGAGCGGGAAGGGAACATTTACAGTCGGAAATCAGAAATATACAATCGAAGAGAAAGAAGGGTTTCTGATTGAGCCGGGACAGAAGGTACAGTATACGGCGGATGAGAAAGATCCATGGGAATGTATCTGGGTCGGCTTTACGGGAGAGAATGCCGGGGAGTATGTAAGGGAACTTGGATTCGGAGACAAGAAGGTAAGCTTCCGTAATCAGCATGCGGAAACACTGAAACAGATCGTGGAAAATATGTTGGAGCGCAGCCTGCCGGACAAGGAAAATGAATATTTCATTCAGAGCTATCTTTTCCAGTTCCTGGCGGTGCTGATGCAGGATATGAAGATCTCCTTTGAAAAGGAAAAAGAAAGCAACTTCTATGTTTCCAAGGCAGTGGAATATATCCGCAGCCACTATGAGAACATGAAGATCCAGGAGCTGGCGGACTATGTCAATGTCAACAGGGGCTATCTCTACAGTCTCTTTATAAAGGAAATGGGCATTTCTCCCAAGGAATACCTGACCAATTTCCGTATGAGCAGGGCGAAAGAACTGCTGAAGAGTACATCTTACGCCGTTTCCACGATAGCCGCTTCCTGCGGTTATCAGGATCCGGCCCTTTTTTCAAAAGCCTTTCATAAACAGTACGGCGTATCACCGTCCGTTTTCAGAAAACTGAACAAGGACTGAGGGGAGACGCAGGAAGCGCGGCAGCTCCTGCCGCCTGCATCACCTGCACAGCGTCATCATGATCAGACTTAAAAAAGCACCGGAGTCCGGTGCTTTTTTTCGTGGGAGGCTTCAGGGGAAGTACCGGGTCTTCAGACCGAAAGAGATTTCAGGGCATCAAAGAAGCCGGGATAGCTGACGCCTGCGCAGGCCTCGTCATCCAGAAAGGTTTCCCCCTCCGCGGCCAGTGCGGCCACGGCAAAGCTCATGGCCAGGCGGTGATCGCCGTAGGTCCTGATGAAGGCCCCGTGCAGGGGCTTTCCGCCCTTTATGATCATGCCGTCCGGAGTGGGTTCAATGTCCGCTCCCATGGCCCGGAGATTTTCCGTAACAGTGGCGATCCGGTCGGATTCCTTGACTTTCAGTTCCGCGGCGTCCTTTATGACAGTGGTGCCCTCGGCGCAGGCCGCCATGACGGCCAGGACGGGGATCTCATCGATCAGGGCGGGGATCATGGCTCCCTCTATGGTGCAGCCGTGCAGGGAAGAAGAGGTGACCAGCAGATCCGCTGCGGGCTCTCCTTCAGATCTGCGGTTCAGGTATTCGATCCTGCCGCCCATGGCGGTGACTGCCTCCAGGATGCCGGCCCTGGTGGGATTGATGCCCACGTTGCGGATCAGGACCCGGGATCCGGGCAGGAGGAGGGATGCGGCGATAAAATAGGCGGCGGAAGATATATCTCCCGGGATGAGAATGTCACAGGCATGGAGTTCCTCGCAGGGAAGAACGGAAGCCGCGTATCCCCCGGGGCAGGGGGCAGACGAAACGGATGCTCCGAACTGCCGCAGCATTCTCTCCGTATGGTCCCTGGAAAGGGCAGGTTCGATGACGGTGGACGGAGCGTCCGCGTAGAGTCCCGCGCAGAGGATGGCGGATTTGACCTGGGCGGAAGCCACCGGGGAGTGCCAGGTGATCCCGTGCAGGGGGGATCCGGTGATTTTTAAGGGGGCGCAGCCGTTCCCTTCCAGAGAAAGGATCCGGGCTCCCATAGCCGTAAGGGGCTTTATGATCCTTTCCATGGGACGCCTGTTCACGGAAGCATCACCGGAAAGGATGCTGGTAAAGGGCTGGGGAGAAAGGATGCCGGAGATGATCCGGGTCGTGGTCCCGCTGTTGCCGGTATAAAGCCGGACTTCGCTCCCCTCCGGACACAGGCCCCGCATGCCCCTTCCGGCTACCCTGACCGAGCGGCGGTCCCTGGACAGGATGATCTCCGCCCCCAGTCTCCGGAAGCAGTCTATGGTGGAAAGGCAGTCGGCTCCGTCCAGAAAACCTTCTATATAAGTGGTGCCCTGCGCCAGGGCGCCGAACATGACGGACCTGTGGGAGATGGATTTGTCTCCCGGAACGGTTATTTCTCCCCGGAGAGGACCGGAGGATCTCAGTGTCAGCATAAATGGTACCTGTATCTTTCCTTTATTCAGTGGATCACAAAGCCATGGTCTGCCAGGAGCCAGTTGGCGTGGTCCAGATCCTTCCTGGTATTGAATTCGATCCGGAGAACGCCTTCCTGATATTCACGGTTGTGGTTGATGTTGAGGTTCTTGATGTTGATGCCGGCATCGCCCAGGATCTGGAAGACCTCGGCCAGAACGCCCGGCCTGTCGGGGATATCGATGAAGGTCTCGAAGATCCGGTAGATCTGTCCGCCCGCCAGGTCGGAGAAGGTATCCCGGTAGCGCCTGGCCGAATCGAACCAGTTGTAAATGGCGTCGGCTTCCCTGCGGTCTATGAGTCCCCGGATCCGGGTCAGTTCGTTTATATAGTCGTCGATCAGCCTGAGTATGTTGTCCGTATTGCTCAGGCAGATCTGCTGCCACATGACGGGAGAGGAGCCGGTGATCCGGGTAATATCCTTGAACCCGCCGGCCGCTATGGTGCGCAGGACGCCTTCGGGGCCGTCGCTGTCCTCCACCAGATGGACCAGGGAGGCGGAGATCACATGGGGCACATGAGAGACCGCCGCCGTGGCATAGTCGTGCCGGGAACTGGTGAGGGGAAGGGGGATGGCGCCCAGGGATACCACGAATTCCGTCATCCATTCCGTCAGTTCCGGAGGAAACTCCGGCTCGGGGGACAGGATATAATAGGCGTTTTCCAGGAGCTCCGCCCTGGAATTCCGGTAGCCGGTCCGTTCGGAACCGGTCATGGGATGGCCGCCGATAAAGGATGCCTGCAGGCCCTCTTCCCGGACGGCCCTGTGGATGCCGGATTTGACGCTTCCCACGTCCGTGAGGATGACGTCCTTTTTCAGGAAGGGCTTCAGGACCCTGAGGTTTGCGATGTTGTGGGAGACCGGCGCGCACAGAAAGATCATGTCACAGTCTCCGAAGGAGGCATTCAGGACCGGGGAAGCCCTGTCTGCCACGCCGTCCCGGACAGCTTCCTGCAGGGAAGTCCTGTCGGGATCGAAGGCGTAGATCCTGGCTCCGGGGATCGTATTCCGCACGGCTCTCGCTATGGTGCCTCCGATCAGGCCAAGTCCTATAAAACCGAATACCTCTATTTTTTTCATAATCAGCAGCATCTCCTCAACCTGTCATTATCCCGGAGGCGCCGCGCGTCTGCCGGTGCCAATAACTATAACACTTTAACGCATCAAAGGCAATTCCGGGACCCGAATCGGGGAAAAAGAAGCATACTTTCCCCGCCCCGCCCGTTATTCGGACAAAAGGGGACTTTTACTGGCCGCGGAGCGGGAATTTTGCTTGCAGTTACAGTCTTTATCTAGTAAAATGGACAAGGAATTTTGCTGAAGTCACGAAAAGTGAAGACAAAATTCGATAAGTAATCATATAGTGGAGGTCACAGCATGAAAGTTTACACAACCGATAAGGTTAGAAACGTCGTTTTACTTGGTCATGGCAGTTCAGGTAAGACTTCACTCGCTGAGGCTATGGCATATCTTGGCGGCATTACTTCCAGAATGGGCCGTGTTGAAGATGGCAATACAGTCAGCGATTTCACAAGTGAAGAAAAGAAGAGAGGTTTCTCTATCCGTACTTCCGTCATTCCCGTAGAATGGAAGGACGTAAAGGTCAACGTACTTGATACACCTGGATACTTTGACTTCGTAGGCGAGGTTGAAGAGGCAATGAGCGTAGCGGATTCCGCTATTATCGTTGTTTCCGGCAAGTCCGGTCTTGAAGCCGGCGTCGAAAGAGCATGGGATCTCTGTGAAAAGTTCAAGCTGCCCAGAATGATCTATGTTTCCGATATGGATATCGACAACGTTTCCTACCGTGAAGTAGTCGAAGCTCTGTCCGACAAGTACGGAACCAAGATCGCTCCCCTGAACTTCCCCATCCGTGAGAATGGCCAGTACAAGGGCTATGTAGATGTTATTCAGGAGAAGGCTTTCCAGTGGAAGGACAAGACCAAGGTCGAGATCCCCGTTCCGGATTTCTCCGAAGAGTATCTTGAAGGCTACCGTGACACTCTGATGGAATCTGTTGCAGAGACCAGCGAAGAGTTCATGGAGAGATATTTCGGCGGCGATACTTTCTCTGACGCAGAGATCAGAAGCGCTGTCAGGACCAGCATCATCGACGGTTCCGTCGTTCCCGTAGAGTGCGGTGCCAGCACCATCTGCAGAGGCGTTGAGCAGCTTCTGGACGATATCGTTGCCAACATGCCCAGTGCCGATACCCGCAAGGTCTCCGGCATCAACATGAAGACAAACGAGATCTTCGAAGCCAACTTCGACTTCTCCAAGCCCAAGTCCGGCATCATCTTCAAGACCATCGTGGATCCTTTCATCGGCCGTTATTCCCTGATCAAGGTCCGTTCCGGCGTCTTCAAGACAGACGATCTGGTCTATGATTCTGAACTGGAAACCGAAATGAAGCTGGGCAAGCTTTATGTCATGCAGGGCAAGCAGACCTACGAAGTTCCCGAACTGCACGCAGGCGATATCGGCGCAGTTGCCAAGCTGGGCGATGCAAAGACCGGCGATACCCTTTCCACAAAGGCCAATCCCGTTCAGTATCCCAAGATGAGCATCTCCAAGCCTTATACCTACATCCGTTACAATGCCAAGAACAAGAACGATATCGACAAGATCGCCCAGGCTATGGCCAAGATCGCAGCCGAGGATCCTACCTTCAAGGCAGTCAACGACGCAGAGAACAGACAGACTCTGATGTATGGCATCGGCGATATGCAGCTTGAGATCGTCAAGAGCATGCTCAAGAGCGAGTACAAGGTCGAGATCGACACCATGGAGCCCAAGGTGGCTTACCGTGAGACCATCCGCAAGACCTCCGATGTCGAGTACAAGTATAAGAAGCAGTCCGGCGGCCACGGCCAGTACGGTCACGTCAAGATGAAATACGCTCCTTCCGGAGATCTGAACCAGGCATACGAGTTCACAGAAGAAGTCGTCGGCGGTTCCGTACCCAAGAACTACTTCCCCGCTGTTGAAAAGGGTATCCAGGAATCCGTACAGAGAGGCCCTCTGGCAGCCTATCCCGTTGTCGGCGTCCGCTGCACACTGTACGATGGCTCCTATCATCCCGTAGACTCTTCCGAAATGGCATTCAAGACCGCTTCCATCCAGGCCTTCAAGAAGGGCTTCATCGAGGCAGGCCCTGTTCTGCTTGAGCCTATCGTGACCCTGAAGGTTACTGTTCCGGATTCCTTCACCGGCGACGTTATGGGCGATCTGAACAAGAGACGCGGCAGAGTTCTGGGCATGAACCCCACTCATACCGGCAAGACCGTTGTTGAGGCGGAAGTTCCCATGTCCGAACTGTTCGACTACTGCACAGTCCTTCGTTCCATGACCGGCGGCCGCGGCGATTATGAGTATGAGTTTGCAAGATACGAGCAGGCTCCCGCTGATGTCCAGGCCAAGGAAGTTGCCGCAAGAGCAGCAGCCGTTGCAGAAGGATACGAAGAATAATTCCTGCATTTTCTGCGGAATCAGAAAGTCCTTTTACGGGACCGGCATCAGCCGGTCCCGTTTTTTTCTTTCTTTCCGGCCGGTTTAGGCCGGTTTATACCTCAGGATGATTGATTTTTCTGTTCCTTCGCATTTACATTTGTGCTATAGTATCTTATTGTGGATCGCATAAGAGATCAGAATATCAATTGAATGATAAAGGAGCACGATTATGAATTACGATTTTAAGAAGATCGAGCCCAAGTGGCAGAAGAAGTGGTCTGACGCCGGCATCTTCAAGGCCGTGGATTTCTCCGAAAAGCCCAAGTTCTACGGACTGGTGGAATTCCCCTATCCTTCGGGCGCAGGCATGCACGTAGGCCACATCAAAGCTTATTCCAGCATTGAAGTCATCTCCAGAAAGAGAAGAATGCAGGGCTACAACGTCCTGATGCCCATCGGCTTTGACGCTTTCGGTCTGCCCACAGAGAACTATGCGGTCAAGACCAATACCCATCCCCGTGTGATCACAGACATCAACATCGAGAAATTCACCAGACAGCTCAAGAGCGTCGGTTTCTCCTTTGACTATGACAGGACCATCGATACCACGGATCCCGAATACTACAAGTGGACCCAGTGGATCTTTTTAAAGCTCTTTGAGCACGGCCTGGTTTTCCGTGATACCACTCTGGTCAACTACTGCCCTCACTGCAAGGTGGTCCTGGCAAACGAAGATTCCCAGGGCGGCAAGTGCGACATCTGCCACAGCGATGTCATCCAGCTTCCCAAGGACGTATGGTATCTGCGTATTACCAAGTATGCCGACAAGCTCCTTTACGGTCTGGACGACGTGGACTATCCCGAGAACATCAAGCTCCAGGAAGTCAACTGGATCGGCCGTTCCACAGGCGCTTTCGTCAACTTCCCCATCGCCGGCGCAGACGAGACCATCCGGATCTATACCACAAGACCCGATACTCTTTTCGGCGTGACTTTCATGGTCATGGCTCCCGAGCATCCTCTGATCGACAAGTATGCAGACCGCATCACAAACATGGATCAGATCAATGAATACAGGGAAGCCTGCGCCAAGAAGACCGAGTTCGAAAGGACCCAGCTGGTCAAGGACAAGACCGGTCTTAAGATCGAAGGCATGAGGGCCGTCAACCCCGTGACCGGAAAGGAAGTTCCCATCTTCGTGGCAGACTATGTCATGATGGGCTACGGTACCGGCGCCATCATGGCCGTTCCCGCCCACGATCAGCGTGACTGGGAATTCGCAAAGAAGTTCGGCATCGATATCATCCAGGTCATCAAGGGCGGCGATATCGAGAAGGAAGCCTATACCGGCGACGGCGAGATGATCAATTCCGAATATCTCAACGGCTATACCAACAAGAAGGATTCCATCGCCCGCATGTGCGAGGAGATCGAAAAGCAGGGCATCGGCGAAGCCGGCGTCCAGTACAAGATGAAGGACTGGGCCTTCAACCGCCAGAGATACTGGGGCGAGCCCATTCCGCTCATTCACTGCCCTAAGTGCGGCGTCGTAGCGGTTCCCTACGAAGAACTGCCTCTGCGTCTGCCCGAGGTGGAAGATTTCGAGCCCGGCCAGGACGGTCAGTCCCCTCTGGCCAGGATCGATTCCTTCGTCAACTGCACCTGCCCCAAGTGCGGCGGCGCAGCAAAGAGAGAGACCGACACCATGCCCCAGTGGGCAGGTTCCTCCTGGTATTTCCTCCGCTACTGCGATCCTCACAATGACAAGGCATTCGCGGACTATAAGAAGCTGGAATACTGGATGCCCGTAGACTGGTACAACGGCGGTATGGAGCACGTCACAAGACACCTGCTCTACTCCCGTTTCTGGCACCACTTCCTTTATGACATCGGCGAAGTCAACACCCCCGAACCCTACGCAAAGCGCACCGCTCAGGGCATGATCCTGGGTTCCGACGGCGACAAGATGTCCAAGTCCAAGGGCAACGTGGTGGATCCTCTGGATATCGTGGACCAGTACGGTGCGGACACCCTCCGTGTCTATATCATGTTCATGGGCGAGTACGGCGCAGCGGCTCCCTGGAACGACAGCTCCGTCAAGGGCTGCCGCAGGTACCTGGACCGTGTGGCCGGCCTGACAGATCTGGTGGTGGACGGAGACGTTCCAGAGCTGGAAGCGGGCATCCACAAGGCCATCAAGAAGGTGTCCTCCGACATTGAGGAGCAGAAGTACAACACCGCCATCGCGGCTCTGATGTCCCTGCTCAACGACATCTATAAGGTGGGTAAGATCGGAAGAAGCCAGCTGATCGACTACATGAAGCTGCTCAGCCCCTTCGCTCCTCACATCACCGAGGAAATGTACGAAGTCCTGGGCGGAGAAGGATTTCTGACCGTTTCCGCATGGCCTTCCTATGACGAAGCCAAGACCGTCGATGCCGAGATCGAAATCGGCGTCCAGGTCAACGGCAAGGTCAGAGGCACTGTCCGCATCCCCAAGGACTGCCCCAGGGACCAGGCACTTGCTCTGGGCAAGGCAGATCCCAAGGTGGCCCAGCTCCTGGAAGGCAAGACCCTGGTCAAGGAGATCTATGTGCCCGGCAGGATCCTCAACTATGTAGTCCGCTGATT
>CAMOGQ010000047.1 GCA_946614165.1 uncultured Lachnospiraceae bacterium | reverse complement strand
TGGAATAATGTGCAGAAGAGGAAACTGTAGCTTCAGATTGATGCGTTTATCGTATTCTGTGAACAATCTGTGATTTACATTCCCGCCTTCCGGGTGTAGACTTAGGTATCAATATAAGAAAGCAGAAGGTGACAAGGGCGTCCCGGTGGTTCCGCGGCTTCCTCTGTCACCTTTTTTGTGGGAAAAAATCATGTTCAGACCAAGCATCCTGATCTGCAAAGCCCTGCAGAAGATCGCCCGCCTGCACGGGGGCGGCTCCGCCCTCCCCGGCCTTGCGGCACAGAAACTGGACCCCCGCCTTTTAAGGGATGTCCTCTCCGGCCTCCCCCTGGGGGTGGCCGTCATCTCCGGCACCAACGGTAAGACCACCACCACCAGGATCGTATCGGAGCTCTTAGAGTCCCGGGGCCTTAAGGTCTTTACCAACAAGACCGGCAGCAACTTTGTCCGGGGGATCCTTTCCTCCCTTCTCTCGGAGATCTCCTGGGACGGCCGCTTTGACTTCGACATCGCTGTCCTGGAGCTGGACGAGGCCCATGCGGTCCGTTTTCTGGAAGAGGCCCCGGTGGACTACTGCCTGATCCTCAACGTCTGCAGGGACCAGCTAGACCGCTTCTGCGAGATCGACCATACGGCGGCCCTCCTGGCAAAGACTGCCGCGGCCGCCTCAAAGGCCCTGGTCCTGAACAGAGAGGATCCCCTGGCGGCGTCCCTCTCCGGGAAAAACAAAGTCTTCTACGGCCTGGAGGAAGATTTAAAGCCCCTTTTTCCTTCCGATGAAGACCTGCTCTCCCGGGAAGAGGACAGGGAACAGGCCGGAAAAGAGATGGATTGGGACGTGGTCCTTGGTTCCCTCTCCGGGAGGGATGCCCTCTACCAAATGGACGGGGAGGCGTATCCCTGCACCCTTCGCCTGGAAGGCGCCTATAACGCCTTCAACGGGGCGGGGGCCCTCTCCCTCTGCCGGCAGATCCTGGGAAGGGAGGCATCCGGAGACCTGGTCCGGGCTCTTTCCGGCGTGAAAGAAGCCTTCGGCCGGGGAGAGGTCCTTCAAAAGGACGGAGAAAAGGTCCGCCTGATCCTTGTAAAAAATCCTGCCGCCTTCCGCCAGAGCCTTCTCTCCTTCCCGGACAGGGGCGGCTCTGTCATGATCGCCATTAATGACCGCGAGGCGGACGGGCGGGACGTCTCCTGGCTCTGGAACGTGGATTTCAGCTCCCTTTCCCATGTCCACACCGTCTCCGGCACAAGGGCCGCGGAAATGGCCCTCCGCCTGAAGTATGACCTTGTCCCGGTCTCCTTTGCGGAGCCGGATCTTTACCCTGCCCTGGAGGGCTTTATGAAGGCTCCGGGGCCAAGGCAGATCTTTGCCACCTATACGGCCATGCTGGAAATCCGAAAGATTCTTACAGGAAGGAGCCTTCTGTGATCACATCAGACCATCCCCTGACCATCCTTCATCTCTATCCCCGGGAAATGAACCTCTACGGGGACCACGGCAACGTCCTCTGCCTGCGCCGCCGCCTGGAATGGCGGGGCATTCCCGTCCACGTCGTCCCTCTGGAAACAGGGGACCCCTTCCCGGAAGAAGCGGACATCCTTTTCGGAGGCGGAGGCCAGGATTCGGGCCAGTCCAGGATCGAAAAGGACCTGCTTGATCGGGGCGACAGGATCCGGGCCCTCATCGAAGACGGGACCCCGGGCCTTGTCATCTGCGGCCTCTACCAGCTCTTTGGCAGGGAGTTCCTTCCCCTGGAGGGGGACCCCATCCGGGGGATCGGGGTCTTCCCTGCCTATACAAAGGCGGGAAAAAGCCGCCTTGTGGGCAACATCACCATAGACGCCCCGCCCTTCGGGTCTGTCACCGGCTTTGAGAACCACTCCGGCAGGACCTTCCTGGAGGGAGCCTCCCCCCTGGGCCGGGTGATCCGGGGCAGGGGCAACAACGGCAGGGACGGGGGAGAGGGCATCCGGTACAGGAACTGCATCGGCACCTACCTGCACGGCCCTGTCCTTCCAAAGAACCCGGCCCTTGCAGACTTCCTCCTTCTGACGGCCCTTAAAAGAAGAGATCCTTCCTTCACCTCCCTGGCCCCTCTGGACGACAGGGAGGAAGAGGCCACAAGAAAAAGCGCCGCGGGAAGGCCCGTCTGACGCCCCCTTATCCCCCCGGAAAAAACGCTGCGGCAGGTCCTGCCGGCCGGAGCAGTCCAGAGAGCCTTTCCCTGCCGGTATCCTGTAAAAACAGAGAAACTGTGCCCCGCCTTTTCCCGGCCGGGGCACAGTTTCTCTGAATCTTTATGAAGGATCACGGAGCCTTTGGGCCCTGTCCCTGTTTTTCTCAGCTGCCGCTCTCTTCCTGGAGCTTCCGCATGGTCGCCACCATCCGGCGGACGATCTCCTCGTCATGGGCGTCCAGACCTTCGATATTTACGGTCCGTCCGCTGTCCAGGGACAGAAGAAAGTCCGTGGTCACATGAAATACCTTGGAGATCCTGATCAGGGTCAGGGGAGAGGGGATCCTGTCGTTGGTCTCATAATAGGAGACCACAGACTTGCTCACTCCGATCAGTTCGCCCAGCTGTTCCTGGGTCATTCCTTCTTTTGTTCTCAGTTCCTTTAGTTTAAGTCCGAATTCCACCATGATAGTACCTTCTTTCGATATTAGTTTACATAATACCGTTCGCAAATTGGTGGAATAAGGTACTAAATTCGTTAACTTTTGATGCAAAAACAGGGGGCAGGTCTCCTCAGAGATCCGCCCCCGCCGGTCTTAGCCGATTTTCTTTGTCATAGTCAGCACATTCTGTCCGTTTTCGTACTTGTAGTTCATGGTATCCATGATCTTTTTGGCCATAAAAATCCCAAGACCGCCGATCTCCCTTTCTTCGACGGAAAGGGAAATATCGGGATCCTTCTTTGCCAGAGGATCGAAAGGCACGCCCCAGTCAATGAAAGTGATCCTGAGAATGCCGGTCCCCGGATCCGGACCGGCGATGATCACCGCGTCCCCTGCCGCTCCCTTATAGGCATAGTGTGCAATATTCACGAACAGTTCTTCCACGGCCATATCGATCTGAATCTGGTTCTTCATGGAACATCCCATCATCTCCAGAACTTCGTTGACATAGTCCAGGACCCTGTCCAGGTTGTCTGTCAGGGCTTTTATCTGTAAAGCTTCCATCTCCCCGCTCCATAAGGTGCATGGCCTGCCCCGGGCAGGCCGTCAACAATCACGATCAGAAGCGGCTTATTCGATGGTCAGGATATCGGAAAAGCCTGTGACCTCGAAGATCTCGCCGATGGCGGGCGCCACATGGATCAGCTTCATTTCGCCCTGCCTGTTCATGGTCTTCTGGGCGGAGAGCAGGATCCTGAGTCCGGCGGAGGAGATGTACTCCAGCTTCTCGAAATCAAATACCAGGTCTGTGATGCCGGGAAGGAAGGCCTTCAGTTCCCCTTCCAGAGAGGGGGCGGTGGTGGTATCCAGTCTGCCTTCCAGGGCGACCAGAGCCTTTCCGTCGTTCAGTGTTTTCGTGATATTCAGCATTTTTTATCTCCTTTCAATCTGCCCACCGGGCAGCGCAGTCTTCGTCTTTCCTATTTTACCATATATTTCCGTCATTTTTATCGTTTTTTCACAGTCCCCGGACAAAATATCCCAGGATCATGTCCAGAAGGAAGGCCGCGAAAGGGATGGTGGAAAGGCAGGCGAAAAAAGTCCTCCCCATGCCCTCTGCCAGGCGGCAGAGAAGCGGGAAGACCAGATAGACCAGGGCAAGCCCCGCAAGGGCAAAGACCAGGATGGACCTAAAGCAGACATAGCCTCCTATGTTCCCCCAGTTCCAGATCTCCGTATTGTAGTCCCAGAGGCGAAGGCCCCCGAAGAAGGTATAGAGGACCCACCCGGTGGCATATTCCAGAAGGCCCGTCACAAGGGCGCAGATCAGAAAGACGGCCCAGGGCCTTTTTTTGAAGCGGGATGCGGCAAAGAGGATCATAAGGCTTCCGAAGGCATAGATGGGAAGCCATGGCCCAAGGCCGTGGCCTCTTTTTACGAAGTATCCGAAATTGATCCTGTAAAAGACCATCTCATAGAGCCAGCCGCTGATGCCTCCCGTCACAAAAAGCAGCATCAGGATCCGGATCCTGGTCACAGCGTCAAAGGCATGATCCTCAAAAAGTCTTCCCATTTCCATAGCTATCCTCCGGGGCCCCTTAAGCAAAAGAGAGCCTTGTCCCTCTCCGGGCCGTTTCTCTTCCATTATACCCCGGAAGGCCCGTCCGGGAAGCCTTTTCTCCCTCCCTTAAACGCTTTCCTTTCAGACAAGGCCTTTGACCTTCTTTCCGATCCCTCCGATCAGGCGCTCGGCATAGGCCGCAGCCTTTGCCGGGTCGGTATCTCCGGTAAGAAGGACCGTCAGAGAGGGGTCCTCCGGCAGATCCTCTCCGGAAAGAGAGGTGCCGGCGGCGATCAGAGCGTCCGCCCGCCTGGAAACGAGCATGGCAGGAAAGGCCATTTCCTTTTCCCTGTCGCCTCCGCTGAGGCCCAGCAGAAGATCATAGCCCCTTCTGGAGGCCTCTTCCTCGAAGGCCTGGACAAAGAGGGCCGCTCCTTCTTTCGTCAGATCCGGCACAAGAAGGCCGATCAGGGCCGTCCTTCCTCCGATCAGTCCCTGGGCCGCCCGGTCCGGCTTAAAGCCCGTTTTCTCCACCCAGTAGAGGACCGTCTCCCTGGTGGATTCCCTGACCAGGGGAGAGCCGGACAGGACACGGGAGACCGTGGCCCTGGACACATGGGCAAGAGACGCAATTTCCTTCATGGTAGTCATAAGAACCATCCTTTTCCCCGCGGAAAATCAAAGCAGACATCTCCCTTCCGGGGGAAATGCCTCCTCAGCCTTCAACACGGTCATACGCTTTCCTGAACCTTAAGTTTGCGGATGACTCTATTATAAACGGACACGGCGGTAAACTCAATTGTGACCCGTCTCCGTATTTCGTCAACAGCCCTTCCGGGCCTTTCCTCCCCTCTCCGCCGCGGAAAAAGCCGGCCCCCTTAAGGAAGCCGGCTCCTGAATAATCCAAAGCGCCTTTCTTTTTCGGCACTTTCCCTTTATTGATCCGTCAGATCGTATTTTTCCACGTCGATCACGGCGCTTCCGTCCGCATAGAACATGATCTGGTCCGCCTCCTGGTCCGTATAGAGCAGGGCGGTCATGACCTGTTCGCCGTCGTTGATAAAGACCTCCACGCTGTAGCGGTCCAGGATGACCCGGAGCTTGAGTTCGTCCTTCCTCTGTCTGATCAGGCACCGCCTCTGGTTGATGACGGCTCTTCTGGTGCCGGAGAACTTGCGGTCCAGCTTGAGGACATTTTCCTTATAGCGGAAGGACAGCTGGGTATAGAATTCCTCGTTCATGGCAAAGCGGAGGATGAACTTGTGATAGGGGTGCCCTGGGTCCATGGGCCTTACCTTCACCGTCATGTCGATCCTGCGGCCTCCGATGCCGTTCAAAAGGCACTCTCCCTCCACCGGCACCTGCTCATAGACCACGGAATGGGAGCGGATGGCCTCCAGTTCCCTGACGGGGACCTGCCAGAGCCTGCCGTCTTTGATAAAGAGCTCTCTGGGAATGGTCATCTGGCCGTACCAGGGCTTGGAATCGCCCCTGTAGGAGCAGCCGTCCGGATTCTGCATCCAGCCGATCATGATCCTTCTGCCGTCGGGGGCAAGCATGGTCTGGCAGGCGTAGAAGTCGATGCCGGAGTCGATGGCCTGGGCCCTTTCGGGAGCAAAGCTCTCTTCCTCATCGTCGTAGTCTCCGATCATGCAGACGTTTCCGTTGCCGTTATGGAATTCAAAGCCCTCGGGCAGCATGTCCATGGGAGAAAGCAGAAGGACGCCCCTGCCGTCCAGGGTAAAGAAATCCGGGCACTCCCACATAAGGCCGTAGACCCCGTCATTTTTCAGAAAGATCTTCTTGAACTTCCAGGAGAAGGCGTCCCCGCTTTCGAAAAGGAGGACCTGGCCGGTCCCGTCGGAGGCACGGCTCACCGCCACGGCCCTGTAGGTGCCGTCTTCCCTTCTCCACATCTTGGGATCCCTGAAGTCGTGGGGATCGGATCCTTCGGGGGTATCCGAATCGGAAAGGACCGGGTTGCCCATATATTTGTCATAGTTTACGCCGTCGCCCACCGCCAGGCACTGGACCTGATAGGGATCGCTGTCGGGCACGTTGATTTCGTCGTCCAGGCCGGTATACATGAGAAGATGCCTGCCGTCGGGCAGGACCAGGCCGCTTCCGGAAAAGGCCCCGCCTATATCCGCGCCGGAATCCGGCGCCAGAGCGCAGGGAAGATAGGTCCAGTGGAGAAGGTCCGTGCTGACCGCGTGTCCCCAGTGCATGGGGCCCCACTGGGAGTTGTAGGGATAATACTGATAGAAGAGATGATACTGTCCCTTATAAAAGGAAAATCCGTTGGGATCGTTCAGCCATCCGCACCTGGGGGAAAGGTGGAAGGAAGGTCTGTCCTCCGGGCTGATGCGCTTCTCTGCTTCCAGTTCATAGGCTCTTGCCTGCCTGAGTCTTTTGCTTACCATAGCTTGTTCTGTCCTCTGATTGGCTCCTTTAAATATATTCTGGTTTCAAAAAGCCGGAGGCACGGCTTTTCGCGCCTCCGGCAGTCGGATTCAGATTATACTGTACCTCTCGGAAATGTCAATCCCTTATTTGTCCATGCTGGCGGCATACCGGTCATAGGCTTCCTGATAGACGGTAAGCAGCTCGTCCATGCCGCAGGAAGAGGACAGATTCTGCTTGTAGGCTTCCCATTCCTCGTCGGTAGGGCCGCCGTTCTTGATCCAGAGGCCTTCGTTCTCGGCGACGGTATCCTGGAAGTCGGTCTTGTAGCGGTCAATGGTCTCCAGCTCATCCGCCGTGAAGACGCAGTCGATGGGATAGGTGGTGGTATCGGTGACCTGAGGCATCCAGTAGTCATAGAGGTCTGTCAGTCTCTCCACGGCTCTGTCTTCCATCTTGAAGGTGTCGTTGTAGTAATGGGACAGGATCAGCTTGGGACCGGCTACTTCGTAGGTGGACTTAAGCTCGCCGGCGCCCTTGCCGAACTGGGCCTGGGCCTCCTCTTCGGTAATGGAGTTCCATACGCCGTTCTCGTCCTGGCCGGTGAAGAATACGCCGATGGGGCCGTACTGCAGCTGCATGACGGTCTCGCCGTCATACCACTTGTCATAGAACTTCAGCAGGTTGGAAGGGCTCTCGCAGGCTTCCGTGATGGAAAGCTGGCCGGAGTTGGTGCCGCCGCCTGTACGGACGGTGACATTCTTTGTTCCGTCGGGACCCGCAAGGACGGGAAGGAATACATAATCGGCAGCATACTTGCCCATGAGCTCCTCGATGTACCACCAAGTGGATACGCCTACGTAGCCCTGCTGGCACTTGGACATGAGCTGGGTGTCATCCTGGGAGAAGGTCTCGATGTCCATCAGGCCCTTTGCATACCAGTTGTGGAAGTAGTCCATGGCTGCGCGGTAGCCGTCGTCGTCGCAAACGAAGTTGACTTTTCCGTCGGGCTGCAGGACCAGGTCGTTGCAGACGTCGTTGATCCAGTTGGTGAAGCCGAAGCCCGCGTAAAAGATGTTCTGGCCCCAGCACCACTGGTCAAAGCCTGTGGACATGGGAATGGTGGTTCCGGGATCGTTGCCGTAGTACCTGGCGGACATGTCGTTGTCCTTGAAGGCCTGCAGGCAGACTTCCAGCTCGTCCAGGGTGGTGGGAACTTCCAGGCCCAGGTCGTCCAGCCATGCCTTGTTGATCATGGAGAACTGAGGAATGGTAAAGATGGAGTAGTCCTCTTCCTTGCCGATCCCTGCGGTGCCCATCTGCTCGGCGGAAGGAAGGCCGTAGATGCAGCCGTCGTCCATGGTGATGGCGGCCCGGATGCCGGGATGCTCTTCCAGGATCCTGGTCAGGTTGGGCATCACTTCTTCGTTGATGTAGGGGGTCAGGTCGATGAAGGTGCCGTCTGCGCCGTAGTTGACCAGATCATAGTTGGAGAAGCCTACGCCCTGGAAGGCATCGGGAAGCTCGCCGCCGGCGATGTGGATGTTGACCTGCTCGGCCAGGGAATCGCTCATGGTGTTCCAGGTGATCTTGATGCCGGTCTCTTCCTGAAGGGCATTCAGGACCTCATTGTCGGCATAGCCGGGAGACAGGGCAGACTGTCCGCCCATGATCTCGAACTCGGTCTGGCTGGTGTTGGAAATGGCTTCCTCGGCGGACTGGGAAGAACCGCCGCCTCCGCCGCAGGCTGCCAGAGAGGCTGCCATGACAGCCGTGAGTGCCAGAGCTGTCAGCTTTTTGAACTTTTTCATACTTTTCTCCTTTCTTTTATAAATGTCAGACACCGTGTCTGCACTTAACCTTTGACTGCACCTGCCATCATGCCCTTTTCGAAATACTTCTGGACGAAAGGATAGATGATCAGCATGGGTGCGGCTGCGACGATAATGGAGGAGAACTTGATCATTTCCGTGATCTTGTTCAGCTCGGCATAACCGCCGGAGATGGTGCTGGCCTGGGCCGCGGAAGCGCTGGACTTGATCAGTACGTTCCTCAGTACCAGGGGAAGGGGAGCCTTTTCGGCGCCGGTCAGATAGATCAGGGCCGTGAACCAGTCATTCCAGTAGGCCACCATGGAAAAGACCACCATAACGGCCATGATGGGAGTGGACAGAGGAATGATGACGTTCCAGAAGGTCTGCAGCTTGGAGCAGCCGTCGATCTCGGAAGCCTCCACCAGCTCCTGGGGAATGGAGTTCTGGAAATAGTTCCTGACGATGATCATGTTGCCTACGGCAACGCCGCCGGGCAGGAAGAGGGCCCACATGTTGTTGATCAGGCCTGTGTTCCTGACCACCAGGTAGGTGGGGATCAGACCGCCGCCGAAATACATGGTCAGCAGGAAGAAGAGGCTGAAGAACTTTCTTCCGGGCAGTTCTTTCCTGGACAGGGGGTAGGCCGTAATATAGAGCATGGTCACGGAAAAGAGGGTGCCGATGACGGTATATTTGATGGAATTGATGTAGCCGGTAAAAATGTTGGAATCCGCGAAGACCGCCTTGTAGCCGTCCAGGGTGAACTGGCTGGGCATAAGGAAGGTCTTGCCGGCGTAGACGTCATAGGGGTTGGAGAAGGACGCCACCAGGACATAGTAGAGAGGGTATGCCACCAGGAGCACGACGATCAGGGTGATGGCCGCCAGGATGATGTCGCTGGTCCTTTCGGAAAATCCGGATGCCGCATTCTGTTTCTTAGCCATAGAGCACCTCCTTAGACAAAATCCACGTCCGAAGCACGTTTGGCGATCTGGTTGACGATGATCAGAAGAATGATGTTGACGGCCGTATTGAAGAGGCCGACGGCAGTGGAGTAGGAATACTTGGCGTTTTCGATACCCTGCTGATACATATAGACGGCGATGACGTCGGAAGTGGCCTTGTTCAGATCTGTCTGCAGCAGCCAGACCTTCTCGAAGCCGACGTTCATCAGGGAGCCGGCGCTCATGATCAGGTTCAGGATGGCCATGGGCAGAAGGGCCGGAACGTCGATGGCCATGATCCGCTGGAAGACGGAGGCGCCGTCCACCTTGGCCGCCTCATAGAGGCTGGTGTCCACAGCGGACAGTGTGGCCAGATAGATGATGCAGCCCCAGCCTGCGTCCTGCCAGATTCCGGACGCGATGTAGATGGTTCGGAATGCAGAGGATTCTGTCAGGAAGTCGATGCTGGTGTGCATGAGCAGGTTGATCAGACCGCCCGAAGGGCTGAGGAAAATTCTGATCATACCGCAGACGACCATTGTGGAAATGAAGTGGGGGGCGTACAGAACGGTCTGCACTACCCGTTTGTACCTGGCAAACCGCAGCTGGTTGATGCACAGGGACAGAATGATCGGTACCGGGAAGCTCCAGAGCAGCGAAAAGAAGCTCAGTAGAACTGTGTTGCGGATCATTCTGGCGCAGGTAGGCGCGGAGAAGAACCTTTCGAACCACTCCATGCCGACCCATCTGCTGCCCAGGATTCCGCGGCTTGCCTTGTAATCCCTGAAGGCGATCTGAATGCCGTACATAGGGATGTACTTATAGATAAAGGTAAGCACCACGGGAATCAGGAGGAGCAGATAGAGCTGCCAGCAGTCCTTCAGCCTCCTTTTGAGAGGCGCCCCGGACACAGCCGCCGCAGCAGGTTTTGCTTTAGATTTCATATCTCTCTCCTTACTATATGAAACTTGACAACGGGTTCCATGTAACGTTTCATTATCCGCCCTTAAACAAGGCCCTCCTCTGCGGCAGGGCCCGGTAAATATGAAACGTTTCATCATCTTAATTTTACGAGTCTCCCTGACCCGTGTCAATATCTTTCCTCCCTCCCCCCTTTCTTTCTCTGTTTTTTTACAAAGTTATGGAGAAATTTTAGGTAAAATTTGCAGTTTAATTTCATGAAAATATTCATGAAATTATCTGACAATTCCGGTCTGCTCCTGTCTTTTCCCTTCAGTGCCCTCTGTTTTCACCGGATTCATGCGGTTTTCGCAGGCAGCCGGGCAGATTCCTCCCAAACGGATCCGGAAGCATGGAAGTCTGAGCGCTGGCGGATTTGCGTGTAACGTTTCATATAAGCCTCATCTATTCCCCTCGGATCAGGCCAAAGGCTCTTGACAGATATGTAACGTTTCACGTATGATTCTTGCAGGATTCGTCCCTTATTATCAGTTTTCAGTCCCTTCCCCCTGCCTTTTCTCCCATTTACGCAGAGCAGAAAGGCAAATTTGCTAAAAATATATCGTCACTTTTCATGAAACCTTACCTTGTTATTTCATGAACCCGGATTTATAATGAATTACAGCAGAAAGTTGCCTGCAGTATTTTTACAGAAAGGGACATTCCGATGAATAAAAAGACTTCCACTCCTACCATGAAGGACGTGGCCAGGGAAGCCGGCGTTTCACTGGGCACTGTATCCAACGTTTTCAACGGGGCTCAGGTCAGCGAGTCCTATAAAATAAAAGTAGAAGAAGCGGCCAGAAAGCTGGGCTACAAGGTCAACCGCTACGCCAGGGGCCTCAAGACCAACCAGACCAGGACCATCGCCTTTATCTGCCCCGGCACGGACCACCCCTTCTTCGGGGACCTGGCCAACTACATCAGCAAGGCCCTGCAGGAGAGGGGCTACCGCATGATGCTGGCCGTGACCCAGTACAGCCTGGACATGGAACATAAGTGCATCCAGATGGTCACGGAGAACAAGGTGGACGGGATCATAGCCCTGACCTACGACCCGGACCTGGTCATCGACGAGAACCTTCCCTTTGTCAGCATAGACCGCTTCTACTCCGAGTCCGTCCCCTGCATCTCCAGCGACAACTACGCCGGCGGGACTCTGGCGGCCAGAAAGCTCTGCGAACTGGGAGCGACGAAGCTCCTTTTCTTCAACATAGCGCCCCCCGTATCCGGGGAGCCCGACAAACGCCAGGCAGGCTTCGAGTCCTGGTGCCGGGTCCACAATGTTCCCTTCGAATCCATCATTTCCAATGATGAGGATGCCTTCCTGCCCTTTTTGAAGCTGGTCAGGGACAGGATCCATAACGGAAAGCCCGATTTCGACGGGATCTTCTGCAACACCGACAAGCTGGCCTATGTGATCTGCCAGATCCTGAAGGAGAACGGCGTCTCCGTGCCCGAGGACGTCCAGGTCATAGGCTTTGACGGCATCAACATGTTCGGCGACTATATGATGCCCTGTGTATCCTCCATCGTGCAGCCGGTGGAGCAGATCGCCTCCCAGGCCGTCTCCATGCTGCTGTCCGCCGACAGGACCCACCTGCCCACACTGACCTGCCTGCCTGTCCGCTACAGGCCGGGCGGCACCACCAGAGAAGCAGTCTTCAAGGAATATATTTACGGACGCGGAGGAGAGGAACCCATCTGACATGGCCGGCGAATACTACAGATGGCAGGCCAGGAACGAAAAGCCTCCAGAGGAGGCCGCTCCCCTGACCGGCAGAAAAAAGATCATGAACTGGCTCTACTACCACCGGATCCACCTGATCGCGGGAGGAGCCGCCATCTTTATCCTTCTGGAGATCCTCCTGGGGGCCCTTGGCGTGGGAAAGACCTTCCCCGACTACCAGGCGGCCTACGCAGGCACTTACCCCCTGCCGGAAGAGACGGTGGAAAAGCTGGAAGAGGCCCTGGCCGCCCTGGGACAGGACTGCAACGGGGACGGAAAGGTGGTCGTTACGCTCAATCAGTACATAAAGGATACGGGGGAATCCGAAAACGCCGTGAAGGACGCCTCCTACAACGCGGCCTCCGAAGCTGCCCTGCTGGCGGATATGGAAGGGTGCGAGAGCTACTTTTTCCTCCTGGAGGATCCGGAAGCCTTCCAGAAAAACTACCAGATCCTGGCACTGGAAGACGGGTCCCTGCCCGGGGAGGGTGAATCCGCCCCGCCCCTGGCCATCCCCTGGAAAAAGGCCCCCAGGCTTTCGGGCATGGACCTTGGCAGCTACGAAGAGGCAGTGGGGACGGAGATCCTTTCCGGAAAGGGACAGGACCTCCTCTCCCCTCTTTACCTTGCAAGGCGGGGCTTCTGGGGAGAGAGGACCTGCAGGCACCGCAGCGAGTGCGACGCCCTGTGGGACGAACTGACAGAAGGGGCCGGCCGATAAAGCCCGAGTAAAGAAAGGTTGAAAAAGAAATGCGAAGGATCTTAAAAAGTGCGGGGCTCCTGGCCCTTTCTCTTCTTCTTGCCGGCTGCAGCTCCTATCCCGAAAAGGCCGCGGACGGAAGCGACTGGAACAAAGAGTGGACCATCCTCGGCAGGGTGGCCGGCGTGGAGACGGATCCCGGGCACGGCCTGGTCCTGTCCGAGAATCCCGTGGTGCTGACGGGAAGCGACAACTTCTATGCCACCTGGGCCGCCGGAGAAGCCAGGCCCTTTACCAACGAAGAGGGAAAGGAGACCGATCTCTACGACGCCCAGGTCTACATGCTTGTCTACGGAAATGACGCCAAAAAGGGAGAGACCCCCGAGGCCACCATGGAAGAGTGGATGGACAGGGAAAGGCAGTCCTATGATGTCTGGGGCGAAAGGACCCTGGAAATCGGCGGGCAGACCTATCAGATCCTGGACTATCAGGTGGTAACGGAGTCCAACCCCTACAGCCGGGGCACCAGCGCCTTTACCGTTTACGGAGACTACACCATCACGGTGGAAGCCGCAGGCACGGAAGAATACGAAGAAGATACGGCCCAGGTCCTGGCCGATTTCCTCTCCGCCTGCCACTACAACGCAGAGCTTGGCCGTTAAGACAGGAGAAGCACATGGCTTTATTTTTTGCAGACGACAGTTCCTATGACGAGAGCACCCGGATGACCGGTTTCTACCGCTACCGCCAGCTCCTCTCCTTCTATGCGGGCACCTGGTTCAAATCCGGTGTCGTGACCAGTATCGGGGGCCTTCCCCTGCTGGCCGGGGTGACCCTCTCGGTCCTCTCCTCCAGCTTTCTGGTCCTTGTGCCCGCCTCTCTCCTGGGAGGACTGATCTTCGGCCCCTTCCTGGCAGCCCTCTATGACATGATCATGCGGGGCCTTCGGGACGCGCCGGGCAGGTGGATCAGGTCCTACAAAAGAGGCCTTTCCCAGAACTGGAAGGAAGCCCTCCTTCCCGGTGCCCTGACGGGCCTGATCTTCGGCCTCTATGTCTTTATGGCCTACATCATGTTCTGGGGAGGGGGCAGATTCAGTCTGTCCATCCTGGCCATGTACCTTATATCCCTCTATCTCTTCCTTCTGGTCAGCATGCTGCTCTGGCCCCAGCTGGTCCTCTTTTCCCAGCCGGCCTCCGTCAGTATCCGGAACATGGTCCTCTTCACCGCCGTATATATGTGGCGGGTCCTGGGGGCCGCGGCGGTCAAGCTCCTGGCAGTCCTTGTCATCGCCCTCTTCGCTCCCTGGACCGTGATCCTGATCCCCTTCATAGGCCTCTGGTTCCCCATCTTCCTCTCCGAGCTGATCATCTATGAGCCCCTGAACCGGGAGCTGGGGATCGAAGAAAAGATCCTGGAAAAAGTAAGAGGGGAGGATCCCGAAAGCCCGGAAGATACGCCGGAGTGAAAAAGGAGAAAGCACCGGCAGACAAAGGAGAAGCCAAAACCAGAAAGCAGGCTGCGGAATGCAGCATAAAAAATGCAGCATAAAAAAACAGGACCGGACTTTCCGCGGAAGCCTGAAGGCGTTCCCGGAAGGTCCGGTCCTGTTTTTCAGATCTCCAGCACCCGCCGGAGGAGTCTGTCCATCTCCCCGGCAAAGGCCGCATGCCCGGCGGGAGAAAAATGGATCTCGTCATAGGTCATATGGATCCGCCACCTGGCGGTATCCGCAAAATACAGGCCAAAGCGCTCCGCTAAAGCTCTGTACTGGGCGGCAAGGCCAGCGGAAGCCTCCAGAAGAATCTCGTCCCTGTCGTCCCCCAGGCTTACAAGAGGGGGAGAAAGAAGAATCGTCTTCTTTCCTCCCGTCCGGAAGGCGGAAAGGCCGGGGACATTCTCGAACAGATCTTTCATCCTTGCCCCCACTCTCCCGGCGGTGGGACGCCACATGCAGGCCAGATCGTTGGTCCCCAGCATGATGACCAGAACGTCCGCGTCGGCGTGCCGCTCCAGGGTATGCTCCAGAGCGGCATAGGCGGACTGGGTATGGGGGATCTCCCGCCCGTTCTGCCCCCGGTTGATCACCTGGTAGCAGGGCATGGAATCCAGGATTCCGGTCCATCTCTTTTCATAGGGAAGCTGCTCCGGGGCCCCCATGCGGGGGTCAAAGCCGTAGGTATTGGAATCTCCGAAGCATAGGATCATATAAACTTTTTCCGGCATTTTTCTGCCTCCCGGCGCCCTGGCCTGCCTTTAAGAAAAAGCGGATGCGCCCGGCATCCGCTTTTTTGTTTTCGCATCTGTCATTGTCTGCCCGGATCTTACTCCTCTGGGGCTTCTTTCTTTTCTTCTTCTGCCGGCGCATCCTCCGAAGGCGCATCCTCCGCGGGGGCTTTCTCCGCAGCTTTCTCCGCATCTTCCGCTTTTTCCGAAGGAGCGGGCTTTTCTTCCCCGGAAGGAGCAGGGCCCTCCGAAGGACCTTTCTTTACGGGAGCCTCTTCAACGGCTTTTTCCTTCTGCTCATGCTTTTCGGCGGGCCTTGCCGCTGCATGGCCCTGTCTGGGCTTTCTGACAGGCTTTTTCCCTTTTTTCCTGTCCCTGTAGAAGAGCCTGCCGATCAGGCGCACCAGGGGCACGTAAAGGGCTGCCAGGGTCAGGCCCAGCAGCACGCCGCCCACGATGTCCGTGAACCAGTGGACGCCGGAGAGAAATCTCGTGACCACCACCAGGATGCCCAGAGCGGCCAGGATCTTCTGGTTCCTCGACTTCCTTTCCAGGTTCCTGTCCCGGAAGTTCAGCTGCAGGGCGGCTGTCAGGGTCAGCGTTACGGCCAGCAGGGTATGGGAGGAAGGATAGGAGGCTTCCAGCTGTCCGTCCATCAGGACAGGCCTGCAGTTCAGGACCACCGTGTCAAAGAGGATGTAGCAGAGGGCCATGAGAACGTAGACGCAGAAGGCACCGATCACGTCCGGTCCCACCTTGAAAAGACTCTTTTTCCGGTAGATGTCCCTGATGGCGACCCCCAGGTTGACCACGGGGATCAGGAAGCAGATATAGCCCAGAAGCTTGGACAGAACATAAAAAAGATCGTTGTAGCCGAAATACGAATGAAGAAAGCCGTTGACGGCGGCAAGTCCCACCTCGGACCCGCGGGGGCCGATGGGCTTATAGTCCACCATAGCCGTTAGTATTGTAAAAAGTAAGAAGACAGTCAGCATGATCACCGGCTGCACAAAGGTTGCTTTTCTGGTCTTCATATAGGTAATCCTTTTCAGATATCTGATCGCTCAGTATTTTGCCGTGCCCCTCCCCTCCGGAAAGAAGGAAGGCGTCCCGGCATCTGTGTATTACTATACCACAAAGAAAGGCCAAGAAGAACAGAGAACGTTAACTGCACTCAGAAAATGCCTCATTTTCCTCAGTCCAGAAGGCCCTCCGCCGCGGACAGGTGTCCGTCCGCAAAGGCTCTGGGGTAAGGGAAGGACTTGACCATGCCGTCAAAATCCGCCCTGAGGATCATGCCCCTCTTTCCCTCCTTCAGGGAAAGGACCAGGCCGATGCCCCAGGCGCTGTGGCGGACAAAGACGTTCACCCCTTTCTTTTTCTGCCAGATCCTGAAAAAGGCACGGGCCTCTTCCATCCGCAGGTCATCCTCCATCTCCTGCATAAAGGAAGAGGTCTTTCCGCTTCCCAGGATATAGAGGACGTCCCTGGCCCTGGTCATGGCCACGTAGAAGAGCCTTCTCTCCTCTTCCGTCTCCACCGCCGTTTCGGCGTTCCTGTGGGGGACCAGGTCTTTATTTACGTCGATCAGGAAGACATACCGCCACTCCAGGCCCTTGGCCTTGTGCATGGTGGTCAGCACCACCCCCTGGGGGTCCCTGGGCCTTCCGGAGGATCTGGAAGCGGCGGCGGAAGCCTCGGCAAATTCCAGCCAGTCCTGGATCGTCCTGAAGGAGGCGGCGTCCGCCTCCATCTGGGCAAAGTCCCCCAGAAGCTCTTCCGCGTCCAGCTTTCTGTACTCGGCGTAGGACCGGATATAGAGGTCGTAGCCGATCCCTCCCGTCTCCGACTTCAGGGCCTGGAAGACCAGGTAGGGCTCGTCCGTGGGCCTTAGGACCGCCGGCCCGAAGGCCTTCATCCAGGCCGTCAGTGACTCCCTGGCCGCCTCATACTTCCAGGAAGCCTCCCTTTTCAGGTAGGAGGCGGCCCTGAGCATGGAGGAGAGGGAGTAGGAGCAGTCTCTGAAATACTCCTCCTTCAGGTAGCGGGAGGGGCGGTTCAGCACGTAGAGCATGGCGTCCGGCCCCGCCTGTCCCAGGGACAGCTTTATATAGGTCCGGATCCCCTCGAAGACCCAGCCTTCATAGATGGACCGGACGGATTCCGTGGAATAAGCCGGGATCCCCGCCCTGGAGAGGGCGGCGGCAGGAAGCTGGGCCTGCCTTCCCGTCCTGAAAAGGACGGCCATCTCCCTGCAGGGGACTCCCTTTGCCATGGCCTCCCGGATGCAGGTGACCATGTAGTCCATCTCCCCGGCCCTGCCATCGAACTGCTGGCAGAAAACGGCGCCGGCAGCTCCCTTCTGTCCCCTGTCGGAAATAAATTCCTTATTGTAGCGGGCCCTGTTATGGGCTATGACCATGCCGGCCCGGTCCACGATGGCCTGGCCAGACCGGTAGTTGACGGAGAGACGGATGACGTGGCAGCCGGGAAAGTCCTCCTCGAAGCGGAGCATGATCTCGGGCCTTGCGCCCCGGAACATGTAGATAGACTGATCGTCGTCCCCCACCACGCACAGATTCTTCTTATCTCCCGCAAGCATGTAGAGGATGTCCCTCTGCAGGCCGTTGGTGTCCTGGTATTCATCGCACTGGATATACTGAAAGCGCCTCTGCCACTTTGCAAGGATCTCCGGATCCCGCAGCAGCTCCCGGCACTGGATCAGCATGTCGTCGAAGTCGATCTTATGGTCCCGGTCCCTGTACTCGTCGTAGAGTCTCAGGACCTCCCGGAAGGTCCTGGCGGGGCAGGCCTCCGGCTCATAGGTGTCCGGATCGATGTCATTGTTCCGGACCACGGAAAAATCCGTCAGCAGGGCCCCCGTCAGCTCCCAGGGATCGTTGACCCAGGTCATGCGGGAGACCTGCTGGTAGACAAAGCGCCGCCTCTCGTCCTCCTTCAGGATGTCCCCCGGGCCGTAGAGTCCCTCGGCCCTCAGGATCCCGAAGCAGAGGGAGTGGATGGTCAGAAACTGCAGCCTCTCCTCCTGTCCGAAGACCTTCCGGTAGTAATGCTTCATCCGCTCCGCGGCCGCGTTGGTAAAGGTCACCGTCAGGATGGACCCGGGATCGATCCTGCACTCGATCATGAAGCGGACCCTGTGGATCAGGGTGGTGGTCTTGCCAGAGCCCGGACAGCTGATGATGATCACGGGCCCCTCTATGGTATGGACCGCTTCCAGCTGGGCGTCGTTCATGGAAATCACAGGCATATCCCCGCTCCTTCCTGTCAGCCAAGGACCGCGGAGGCGGTCTCCCTGTCATAGACCACCCTGCCGGCCCCTTCCGCCTCGATCCGGTAGAGGGCGTTGGCAGCCAGATGCTCGGCGGCCTGCTCCAGCTCTCTGATGCCGGTGGTGCCCCGGCAGTAGGCGATCACGGCATCCAGGGCCTCCTCCGTGACCACGCACTCCTCTTCCCGCATGCCGATCCGTTTCAGGACGGCGGGGAAGGAGAACTTCTTAAAGATGATCTTCTTTTCCTCCTCCGTATAGTCCGGGATCTCGATCACCGCGAAGCGGGACAGAAGGGGGGTGGAGATCTGATCCTTAAAGTTGGCCGTGGCGATGGGATAGACGCCTCCCGTGGGAATGTTGCATTCGATGTAGTTGTCCGTAAAGCCCAGGTTGTCCAGAAGGGTCAGAAGGACGTCCGCCGGATTGCCGCTGCCCTTGCCCGCGGCCGCCTTGTCCAGCTCGTTGATGATAAAGACCAGGCTGGACTGGCCGGCGGCGGAAAAGGCCTCCATAATAAGGCCCGGCTTGGCGTTGGCGTAGATCCTGGAGGATCCGGTCAGCTGCTCCGGATCGTTGATGGAGCTCATGTCCATGACCGTCCAGGGCAGGCGCAGGATCTGGGCCACCGCGTAGGCGATCTGGGACTTGCCCACGCCGGCGGGGCCCACCAGCAGCAGGCCGTAGGCCGGCAGAGTATGGGTCCGGTTGATCTGGACAATGGTCTCCATGATCCTCTGCTTGACTTTTGTCAGACCAAAGAGCTGGCTGTCCAGGATCCTTCTGGCCTCCGCCATGTCGATGGAAGGAAAATAATCCGCCTTCCACTGGATGTTCAGCATCATGGAAAGAGCCCTCTGGGCGTGGCGCCTCTCCTCCGGGGTCACCTCGGAGGAATTTGCCACCGCCAGGTTCCTCCTGGCCCAGAGGCGGATGTGGTCGGGCAGGGTCCTGCCGGCGCAGTCCAGGAAATCCTTAATGGACTGGAGGGAGGTAAGACGCATGTCGTCTCCCGTCTCCTCCTTCTCCTCCTCCGGCACCGTATCCTCCCCGGGCGCGTCGGAGGCAAAGAGGCGGCCGATCATGAACTGCAGAAAGCCGTCCTCGGCGGAGAGCTTGGCGGCCCCTCCCAGGGCCACCTCCCGGATCCTGTAGACCGCGTAGCCTTCCTCCGTGTTCCTTCCGGAGAGCCTGACCGGGATATGGTTTTCTCCCAGCCATTTGAGAAGGCTGGTAAAGCGGGCGTCGATCCTGAGGATATCCGCCCGGCCATCCTGGTCCGCGAACTCGAAGGAAGTCCTTTTTACGGGATTGGTGAAGGTGCCTCCGGAGTGGTGCTTCCATTCGCGGGCCCTGTTGTCCAGGACCAGGATGGGGCGGCTCTCGTCGGCGATCCTCTCGTCCGAATAAAATACTTTATAGGTACAGACCGGATCTTTTCCCGGATCCGGCATGGCGTTGAAATCAAAGACCTGATGCATCTAAGTGGTACTCCTTGAAAAAACTTTGCAGCAGTCTAAAGAATAGCATTTCCGGGCTCTCCGGGCAAGGCATCCCTCAGAAAGAAAGAAGGCGGAAGAAGATATCTTCCGCCGCCCCCAGTAGCTTATGTCAGTTCCGCCGTTCCGGCGCGGACGGCCTTCAGGATGCACTCCAGGGCCGCGCAGTAGCCGCGGATGGATTCCCGAAAGACCAGAACGCCGGCGTTCCGGTGCATGTTCCCCTCCACCGGAATGCAGAGGGAAAAGCAGGGGATCCCCTTTTCGTCGTAGGCCCAGCTCTCGTCCGCCTCCGCCTCCTCTCCCAGGTTCTTTTCCCGGGGAACAAAGGCAGGGACACCGTCGGGATCGGAAGGAACATAGGCCCAGCGGATCCCGTCTTCCGCTTCCAGTTTCTGCATCAGGGAAATGACCTGCCTGCCCACTCCCTCCGTCCAGAAGTCGTTCTCCACACTGATATGGAGCTTTTCCTGAAAGCCCATATCCGTAACGTCCAGCACCATGACCCCGAACCACTTGCCCAGGGCCTTCAGATATTTGACGGCCTGACGGGCTCCGTGGGAGTCCTCCTCCTCGTCCCCGGTGAAGGCCACCGCCACGTTGTCCGGAAGATCTCCCTTTCTCATGAGGTAGAGAATGGCCGCATTGGTCAGGGAATTGTCGAAGGTCCCCCGCAGGAGATCACTGTCTTTTTCCTTCCAGGAGCACTTTGTAATGCCCACCTGGCAGTCCACGTGGGAGGAGACCAGAATCATTTTCCCCTCGATGCGGTCAAGGGGCTTTTGGGCGTACAGATGAAAGAGGCCCTGGGCGTTGACCCTGCGGTAGGGGGTATCCCAGAGCAGGTCTCTGATGACGTCCAGACGGCCCGTGTCCGTGAACTTTTTGCCGTTGTCCCGGCTCATGATATTGATCTGGTCCAGCAGATCCAGAAATACGGTTTCCTCAAATTCGGATCGAAGCATAGGGACGGCCCTCCCGGAGCCCTTGAAAATCCTGGTCGAAATATCGTTTCCCTGCCCATTATATCAGCAGAAAGACGCTTATGGAAATAAATTTCCCGAAGGGACTTAAAGGCCGGGTGCCAGAAAAGAAGCGGTAAAAGGCAGGCCTTTTCTCCTACTGCGGGGCGCCGGCCTTTTCCTCCAGGGGGATCAGGATGCTGAGGCCAAACCACCCCTCCCTGGTCTGGATCCTGGTGGAGCCTCCGTACTTTTCCACTGTGTTTTTGATGCTGCTGACCCCGTAGCCGTGATAGCCCGGATCCAGCTTGGAAGTCATGGGGATCCCCTTTTTGAAAATGATCTCTCCCGTGTAGCGGTTCTCCGCCACGATGCGGACAAAGCCCTTCTGACGGGAGATGGCCAGGCGGATCAGGCGCTGCTCCGGGTCGGGGATCTTGCGCACTGCCTCCATGGAATTGTCCAGGATATTGCCGAAGAGGGCCGTCAGATCCATGGGATCCATAAAGACCAGGGCCTTGCCGTCCGCCACGCAGTGAAGGGTGATCCCTTCTTTGTGGCAGAGGATGGACTTGGAGGTCACGATGGTATCCAGCACAGGGTTCCCTGTGCGGTTGAGATCCTCGAACTGGTGGATCTCCTCTTCCATCCGGGTCAGGCTCCTTGTCTTTTCTTCGTCGGAGATGCTGCTCTTCAGATAGGCGATCTGGTGCTTTAAGTCATGATACTTGCGGCTCACCAGGGCCACGCTCTCCTCCGTCAGGCGGTAGTTCTCGTACTGCAGGTTCAGGGCCGCCTGCATGGATTCGGCCCGGATCTGTTCCTGCATGGATTTCTGCAGCATGCTGCAGGCAAAGAGGGCCGCCACCCCGAAAAGGTCCGCCATGGTCCTGACCACAAAGATCTCCGCCGGATACTGGGCGGAAAAAGGGGTATTCCGAAAGACATAGCTGATGTTGCTGAGCAGGTAGGCCATCACGGTAATGACGGCCATGGCCGCCAGGAGCTGGTCGGTGGCCTTCCCCTCCCGGATATCGCATCCGAAGCAGCGCTCCAGATTGTTCATGAGAAAAAAGACCCCGGAATGGATCAGAATAAGGCAGACCAGGTTGACGTCCATGCGAAGGGGAAATCCCATCCTGGTCAGGATGTAGTAGAAGATCTGCCACTCCAGAGAGGCGGCGAATTCCCCCAGCATAAAGGCCCGCATTCCCATGTACAGGGTCTCCCGCCAGCCAAGGCCGCAGGAGATGCCGATAAAGGCGCAGATCATCCCGAAAATGGCAGCCATCAGGCCCAGGAAACACCACTGGGGAAGGAAATGGGTCACGGTCATATAAAAGGCCCAGACAAAGAGACAGAGCCCCTCCCGCAGATGCTGTCTGCCTCCGCGGACCACGGGCCCCGTTCTGTAGATATAGAGCATGGAACTGATCCAGTAGGCCAGAGCGTAGTAGACGCCCGGTGTATTTGTCAGATCGACGGTGATATGCATGCTCATACCCCCAGGCTTTCCATGTAGTCGTTGAGCGCGTCCATCAGGCCCTTTTTCCTGGACCTGGACACCTGAAGCCGGTCCTCTCCCAGCTGGATGTCATTTCCCGTAAGGGAATCCACGTAGCGCAGATTGACAAGGCAGCCCTTGTTGCACTTGAAGAAAGGCTCCCCCTCCAGTTCCTTCTCCACCGCGCTCATGGTCCCCTTGGTCTCCAGTTCCCCCTGGGTGGTATGGAAGACCAGGTCATGGTCAAAGACTTCTATGAAGCGGATGTCGGAAACCGCCAGCTTGACCTTGCCGCTGCGCACGCTGATGGCCAGATACCTGCCGGGCCTGGAGCGCAGATGGCGCAGGGCCCTGGCTATGGACTGGGAAAAGGCATAGTAGCCTATGGGCTTTACGATATAGTCCATGGCGCTCACCCGGTAGCCCCTTATAGCGAACTGGGGCATGTTTGTGATAAAGATGATGGTCACTTCCTCGTCCACCCTGCGGATCTCCTCCGCCGCGGACATGCCGTCCATGAACCGCATCTGTATATCCATCAGGATAATGTCATACTCCGCCTTATATTTTTCTACGATCTCGTCTCCGTCCGTATAGGCCGTGATCCGGAAACTGATCCCGTTCTCCCTTCCGTACTGCTGAAGATAGTCCCGAAGCTGTTCTATAAAGACCGGATCATCTTCGACGATCGCTACACGTACCATGATTCTCCTCCCCCCGGATGAGTAAAACTTAAAAAACATTATAGCATACGAAAGAATATTGTTCATGCCGCATAACCGTTTTTTCGAAAAAGGAAGGAAGCCACGAAGGAAGCACGTAAGGAAGCAGCAAAGAAGGCTGCGGGAGGCGTAAGCCATATTTGATGACACAGAAAACATTACAGCCTGCCGGCTATGCCGTAAGCACGTTTGCGGCACAGCCCTGCAGAGACCACGGAAAGGAGGCATCCAGGTGGTCACGTTCACAGTAGATAAGTACGGAAGGCCGGGGATGCCGACCTACAACATCAAAAAGA
>CAMOGQ010000046.1 GCA_946614165.1 uncultured Lachnospiraceae bacterium | reverse complement strand
GGCTGGTTAGATTGCGGTAAATTTACCACTAAGTCAAGTCAAACATTCATACTTCCGCATCTGTAAATGACTTGTCGAAAAATACAGGTCAGAAAATAGATCCGTAATACATAAAAGGCGCTGCTTATGCCGGGAAAAATACAGTTGGTGCCTTTCGTTGCGCATCGGTATAAAAAGAGTTAAAATAAATTATCCGGTCACCGGGATGAAACTGTACCGGAAAACAGAGATTTTTCCGGCATTCCATTTTAATACTCAGGAGGAGCATATGAAGAAGGAGTACAATATCTGTCTTGATATCGGCGGAACCAAGACACTTGGCGTCGTATTCAACAAGGACAACGAAATCATCTACCGCATCAAAAAGAAAACTCAGGACGGCGGGGCAGATTCTTCCAACGTAGAAGAACTGATCTGCAGCGTAGTCGAGGAACTCCTTGACGGCGCAGGCATCAAGAAGAGCCAGATCAACGCCATCGCAGCAGGCGCTCCCGGCGTGATCAATCAGGAAACTGGCATCGTTCTGTTCTCCCCCAACCTTCCCTGGAGAGATTACGATATCAAATCCCCCATTGAAAACAGATTCGGTGCTCCTTTCTATATCGGCAACGATGTAAACGTAGGTGTTCTGGGCGAATTCAAATACGGCGCTGCCAAGGGCTATGACAACGTAGTGGGCTTCTTCGTAGGCACCGGCATGGGCGGCGGCCTGATCCTGGACGGCAAGCTCTTCACCGGCACGGGCTTCAAGGGTGCTGAATACGGCCATATGGTCCTTAACGACGAAGGTCCTCTGTGCGGCTGCGGACAGCGCGGCTGCCTGGAAGCTTTCTCCTCCAAGAAGGGCATGACTGCCTACATCAGACAGCAGATCTCCCGCGGACGCAAGACCAAGATGGAAGACAAGATCACGGATACCGGCGTCTTCAAGAGCAAATATCTGAAGAAGTATCTGGAAAAGGGCGACGAAGTCACCGTTGAAGCCGTAGACAGAGCCTGCCACTATCTGGCGGTTGCCACCGGCAACATGATCAACACCATCAGCCCCGATGTAGTAGTTTACGGCGGCGGCGTCATCGAAGCCTGCGGCGAGACTTTCCTTGAGAAGATCGCAGCGGAAGTCGACAAGTACTGCATGCCTTCCATCAGACCCACTGTCGAACTGAAGACAGCTGCTCTGGGCGACGATTCCATCCTTTACGGCGCCCTGTCCATGATCCACGATCATGAATAAAAAGAGAGATTGAAAGGAATTCCCGTATCCGGTTTCTGAATAATGATATGGGACTTTCAGATCGGTACTATATCCGCAGAGACGGCATCGTACGTCTCTGCGGTTTTTTTGTGAGAAGGAACATGGCGGCAGGCCTGCACTGATACGAAAAACATGCGGGTCTGCTTAAAGTGCGGTGCAGCGATGGACTAAAATAGAAACTGGCCGTATGTATGGCATTCTTGCTTCTAAATGATCGCAAAAGTATCGGGAAGGTGAATGATATGTCTGTCATACGAGTTGCGGTGGTTGAGGACGACGAGCTGGAAATCCGGAAAGTCACGGAGTACCTGGAGCGCTTCCGGGATGAAAACGGGCTGGCCCTTAATATAAAAGTGTTCCGGGACGGTGAGGACCTTGCAGAAGATTACAGGCCGGACTAAGATCTGATTCTGATGGACATTCAGATGCGCTTCATGGACGGCATGACGGCCGCACAGAAGATCCGGGAAGCGGATCCGGAGGTCATCCTGATCTTTCTTACCAGTATGGCCGGATATGCCATCAAAGGCTATGAGGTAGACGCACTGGACTATATTCTGAAGCCGGTCTCATACGAGATATTTTCCATGGTGATGACGCTGGAAGATGATATGTGTACTCTGAAGACCCAGCCCAGGAAACTGCTGCCGGTTCTGGGAGAATCCGGGGGAACCGGATTCGAAGGGCATGAGTTTTTTGAAGCCAGCTCGATCGGGAAGATCAGAGGGCGCTATTATCTGGTCTATTCCTCGGTCGCTCTTCATGAACTGTGCTATCCAGTCAGTGATCATCCGGACCGGGATTTCAGGTACGGCGGCGTCATCATGTCCAACTGCGACCTGTTTCCGGGAAAAGCCGGAACCCCCCTCAACTGCTACGGAAACAACCATGGCGGACTGGAGTGCATTGACGGGATCTACTATATTTTCTACCATAGACAGACCAACCGGACCATGTTTTCCCGCCAGGGCTGTGCCGAGAAGGTGGAGATCCTGGAGGACGGTTCGATCCCTCAGACGGAGCTCACCTCCTGCGGCCTCAACGGGGGGGCCGTTAATGGGAGAAGGTACCTATTCCGCAGCCATCTGCTGCAATCTCTACGGCAGGATGACCCCTGTGATCTCGTCTCCCTTCATGTTCCGTTTCCATTCCTATCTTACCCAGGACAGACCCGACTGGTCCCCGGGAGATGCGGGCCGGCCGCCCATGCAGTACATAGCCAACGGAAAAGACGGCATGGCAGCGGCATATAAATATTTCCGGATAGAGCATGCGGAGCGGATTTCTGTCAGGGTGAGGGGCAGGGCCAGGGGAAAACTGCTGGTCCGAACAGAGCCTGAGGGACCTGCGATCTGTGAGATTCCTGTAAAACCTGCCGGGCAGTGGACAGAATATTCCGGCCGCCTCCGTGCTTTGCCGGGCGCTGTTTCCCTCTGTTTCTGCTATAAAGGCAGGGGAAGGCTGGATTTTACGGAGTTTTCTTTTTCATAGGAAGAGAGGAGCCGCACAGGTGCCTCTCAGGAGCCGGATGCGCCGGATCCGGCTGTTTTCGATACAGATTTACTTCAGAAAATAAATCTGCTATAATAGCGTCGATTCATTAATTGAAAGATATTTTTCAGGAGGATTATTCTCATATGAAAATGATGAAACGCATTGCGGCATTTGCCTTATGTCTGGTCATTGCTGCCGGCATGATTCCCTCGGGAGCCCGGGCCAAGACCACATATAAGATTGCCAAGGAAAACTTTTATATTTTCAGCAACAACAAATGGGTTCCCAAGGAAGAGACCAAGTATACCTATAATTCCAAGGGCCGCTTGAAGAAGACTGTCTACGGCTATGACGGCATCAAGCTTGACAACAGCCGCTACAGAACCATCAAGACCACAAAGTATACTTATGACGACGGAAAGATCAGCAAGCTCTATTTTTTCAATACCAAGGGTGAAAAACACGGAATGCTGACCTATGTCTATGGTCCGAGCGACGGTACACTGCAGCGACTTGTGGAGCGCCGCGAGGACGGGACTCTCAAGTCACAGGAAGCCTACTATACCAAGGGCAGTGAAAAAGGCAGGATCAGGTACCATATCACCTACAAGACCAACGGCAAGACGGTCAGGTCCTCCGAAAATTACACCTACACCTTCTATAAGACGGGTGAACTCAAGGAGGTCGTGGAAGTCGACCACATCAGGGCAGTATCGGATACTACCACCACTACCCGCTATCACAAGGACGGATCCATCAAGACCGTGAAGGTCGAACTGAAGACCAAGGTCATGACCCAGACTTCGGAAGCCGAATACAGCTACGTTAAGGAAAACGGCGTTCTGAAGACCCAGACAGTCAAGAAGCTTGAAAAGCAGAGATTTACGGATGACAAGTACAAGTACATCCGTCATGCCATTACAGAAGTCACTACATATGCGACTTCCGGCAAAGACAAGGGGAGAATCTGGAACATTGTTACAGAATCTCAGGGAAAGATCAGGACCGGCAAGGGCGAACCTCTCACCAGCAACAGCTTCAAGGAAAAGAAGACCTACGAATATACCTACGACAAGAACGGAAATCTGGTGCAGACCATTTCCAGACTCAATGGTGCTCTGCTTGAGAAGTTTACCTACAGCTACAAAGAGTTTTAATGAAATTCCGGAATTGTCCGGAAGAAAGCATACGGCATACAGCTCCCGTTGCGGAGCTGTATGTTTTTTTGAATAAAAGGGAAGAGGTCTTTCTGTTCCCTGCAGAATATCACTGCAGAATATCTGAAAAATGTAAATCAGCTCCTTTAATGAAAAAAGAGCGGAATTATGCTATTATAAAGGATGAAAAAGACCCTATTCTATTTCAATTAAGGAGTGATGATTATGGAATATTCGATCAAAGCTACACCCTTTCCTGTAGTTGAATGCCAGCTGAATGCAAACGAAAAGATGATTACAGAGAGCGGATCCATGGTTTGGATGACTCCCAACATGAACATGGAGACCAGTGCTTCGGGCGGTCTCACCAGACTCTTTTCCGGTGAAAAGATCTTCCAGAACATTTATACCGCCAAAGGAGGTCCCGGCATGATCACCTTCGGATCCAGCTTCCCCGGCAGGATCGCAGTCATTGATGTCAGCCAGGAGTCCTGGATCGTTCAGAAATCCGCTTTCCTTGCCAGTGAAGCCACGGTCAACCTCAGCATTCATTTCAAGAAAAAGCTGGGCGCAGGCCTGTTCGGCGGAGAAGGCTTTATCATGCAGAAGCTTTCGGGCAGAGGCCTTGCCTTTGTGGAGATCGACGGCGAACTGGTAGAGTATAAGCTGGGCAGAGGCGAGCAGCTGATCGTGGATACCGGCAACGTGGCCGGGTACACGGAAAGTGTCCAGATGGAGATCGTTACCGTCAAGGGCGTAAAGAACGTTCTCTTCGGCGGAGAAGGCCTCTTTAATACTGTTCTGACCGGTCCCGGAACCGTATGGCTCCAGACCATGCCCATCAGCGGAGTGGCCAGCGCTCTGCTTCCCTATATTCCTACGGGCGGAAGCAACTGACCGGTATATTACAGACTTGCATAAAAAAACCTTCCGGATCTGCGGATTCCGGAAGGTTTTTTTATGATCCGGGTGTCATTCGGACTGGGAAAAGTCCATAGTAAATTTTTAATATCCAGGGGACAAAGGGATATAAATCTACTCTGCCGCATTGCCTGAAAGGGACATAAAATAATATCAGCGGAAATGTCATATCCTGAAACGAACAGGAGGAGAGAAAATGAAACTGAATCTTGCATCCATCGCAGATAAAGAGGAATGGAAGGGGTTTGATCTGCCTTCCTTTGATATCGCATCCGTCAGAGAAAAGACCCGCAGGGAACCCCAGTGGATTCATTTCGGGGCCGGCAACATCTTCCGGGCCTTTCCCGCCGTTCTGCTGCAGAAGCTCCTGGATCAGGGCATCTGCGACCGCGGCGTGATCGTGGCGGAAGGCTTTGACTATGACATTATCGACAGGGCCTATGCTCCCTATGACAACCTAAGCCTCCTGGTGGTCCTTAAATCCGACGGCAGCATGGAAAAGAAAGTGACGGCTTCGGTGACAGAGAGTCTGAAGGCTTCTCCCGACTTTGACGGGGACTGGGAGAGACTGAAAGAGATCTTCAGGGCCCCCTCCCTGCAGATGGCCAGCTTTACCATTACGGAAAAGGGATACGGCGTATCTGAGGCCGATCTGGAAAGAGGAACGGCCCCTGCCATGATCATGGGCAGGATCACTGTCCTTCTTCTGGAACGATTTATGGCAGGAGGACATCCCCTGACCCTGCAGAGCATGGACAACTGCTCCCATAACGGAGACAAGGTAAAAAGCGCTGTCCTTTCCTATGCGGACAGATGGGTCAGGGACGGCCTTGCGCCGGAAAGCTTTGCAGAATGGCTCAGAGATGAGTCCATGATCAGCTTCCCCTGGTCCATGATCGACAAGATCACCCCCAGACCGGACGCCAAGGTGCAGAAAATGCTGGAGGAAGCGGGCTTCGAGGACAGCCAGACCATCATTACAGAAAAACATACCTATACGGCTCCCTTCGTCAATGCGGAAGAGACGGAATATCTGGTGATCGAAGACAGCTATACCAACGGAAGAATGCCCCTGGAAAAGGCAGGCGTGATTTATGCCGACAGGGAGACCGTGGACAGAGTGGAAAGAATGAAGGTGACCACCTGTCTCAATCCTCTCCATACCGCCATGTCCATCTTTGGATGCATGCTGGGCTTCAGGCTGATCTCGGAGGAGATGCAGGATGAGGATATCCGGGGCCTTGTCACAAAGATGGGCTACCTGGAAGGCATGCCGGTGGTCACAGATCCCGGCGTCCTGAATCCTTCGGATTTCATCGATGCGGTCCTGAAAAGAAGGCTTCCCAATTCCTTTATGCCGGATTCGCCCCAGAGGATCGCTATGGACACCTCCCAGAAGCTGTCCATCCGCTTCGGCGAGACTATCAAATCCTATCTGAAGAAGGGAATGAATACGGACGATCTGGTCCTGATCCCTTTGGTTCTGGCCGCCTATGCCAGATATCTGAAGGGCATAGACGATCAGGGCAATGCCTTTGAAATCTCACCCGATCCCATGCTGGCGGAGCTTCAGGCCATCGTGGCCCCCCTGAAGATCGGAAATGCACAGCAGGATCTGTCCTGCCTCAGAAATCTCTATTCCAGAGAGGATTTCTTCGGTCTGGATCTCTATCAGGCGGGTCTGGGAGAGAGGATAGAGGGGATGGTCTCCGAGCTCTTTGCGGGCCCTGGAGCAGTACGGGCGGTCCTCCATAAGTATGTTTCGGAAAAGTAATAAAGGCACTCAAAACAGATCATTCAGGCCCGGAGTTCTTACGCGGGCCTGTTTTTTCGGGATGATTCTATGAAAGCAATCAGAAACTTCTGGCTCCGTCTTCCCATCACGGGAAAAACAAGGATCTTTCTACTCATAACCTTTGCGGCTGTATTTATCTCTGCCTTTGCCAACGGCTGGGTGGTGTTCTCTTCCCTGCAGAGCTTAAACGGCATGGTGGCGGATACATCTTCCTGCTCGGGGGCTCTGGAAGCCATGCGCAGCGAAAGTGCCCGCTTAGACAGATATATCCGGGAAAAGGGAAGCGAAGCGGGAGAAGCCTATTCGGAAGCCTGCTCCCTGACACAGGAAAAGATCGAAGAACTGCCCGGGGACTATGAGAAGATCGGAGCGGAGCGTTTCGGAAAGCTCTGGAGGATCCGCAATACCTACGAGACCTATGTCCAGTACCGGAACCGCCTGATCCATGTGTACGAAAACGGAGACGAGGATATCACCCTGCTCTATCAGGTCTACAACATTCAGTACTGGCTTTCGGAGTATCTGCAGGACCTGACCCAGACAACGGTAGAGGAATGCTCAGACCTCTATCAGCAGAGACAGGAGGCTTTAAGGCGCATTCCCTATCTGATGCTGGTTCTGTCCTGCGCCTCTCTGGTGATGATCTGCCTGGCTACCAGACTTCTGAACCATGCCCTGATCAGACCGGTCAGAAAAATATCGGAGGCTGTCCACAGGATTTCGGACAACGATTTCGGAGGCGGTGATATTTCGGTGGAAAACAGGGACGAGCTGGGAGAACTGGTATCGGACTTCAATACCATGAAGGATACCCTCCAGGTCCATCTGGAAACCCTGGAGGAAAACCAGCACCTGTCCGAACAGCTCCACAGGGAGGCCATGCAGAGGATTGAGGCCGAGAAACAGCTGGATACAGCCAGGCTGAGGCTCTTAAGAAGCCAGATGGACCCTCATTTTCTTTTCAATACCCTGAATGTGATATCCGGTATGGCGGAACTGGAGGAAGCCTCCATCACCGACCGGATGATCCGGTCCCTTTCTTCCATCTTCCGCTACAACCTGCAGACGACGGCGGATCTGGTGCCCCTTTCCAGGGAACTGAAGGCGGTCAAGGACTATATGTACCTTCAGCAGATGCGGTTCGGGGAGAGGATCCGGTACATGGAAAACGTGGATTCGGATATTGATCCGGAAAGTCTTCACATACCGCCTCTGCTGATCCAGCCCCTGGTGGAAAATGCCATCATCCACGGCCTTTATGACATGGAAGAAGACGGCAGAGTGATCTTGTCCGTCATCATGCAGGGCCCTGATCTCATGCGGATCAGCGTGTATGACAACGGAAAAGGCATGGACGAAGCTTCCCTGGAAAAGCTCAGGGAAGCTGTCAGGGAATCGGGACAGAAAAGGGAATCCGGTTCCCCGGAAGGAGAGAGAAGAGTCGGAATCGGTCTGGGCAATCTGGCGGCCAGGCTCAGAAGGCTGGGGCCTCTGGCCGATATGATCATAGAAAGCGGGCCGGATGAGGGAACGGAAGTGGTACTTCTGATACCTCAGAGACAGTAAAGCGTAAGATCTGAAGGAAACCCATGATCCGGCAGGCATGATTTTACAAAAAAAGTACAGAGAGGAAATATGTATAGAATTCTGATAGCAGATGATGAAGCAATTGAAAGGATCGTTCTGGCCAGAAAGCTGAAAAGATTTCTTTCGGAGGAACCTCATGAGATCCTTCAGGTACAGAACGGGAGAGAAGCGCTGGAGGTCTTCGAAGCCGAACACCCACAGATCCTGATCCTGGATATCCGTATGCCGGGCATGAGCGGACTGGAGGTGGCGGAGCAGGTCAGGAAGGAGAGCCGGGATGCGGTCATTATCTTTCTGACGGCTTTTGATGACTTTTCCTATGCCAAAAAGGCCTTCTCCGTCCGGGCTCTGGACTATCTCTTAAAGCCCTGCGACGAGAATGAGCTTTACAGCGTCGTGGAAGAGGCTGTCAGGATCGTGAAGGAAGCGGAGGGACAGCTGAAGGGAGAGGAACCTTCCTCTTCGGAAGACGAGGCGGAACGGTTCGGCGATTCCGAGGAAGTCAGGAAGCAGGAATGGATGCGGTCCTTTATCGAGAACAACTATATGAGGGACCTGTCCATCCAGGAGATTTCCGGCAGGATGGGATATTCAGAGGTCTATTTCTGCAAGCTCTTCAAACAGTATTTCGGCGTCAGCTTTGTCAGCTATCTGACAGACTACCGGATCAGAAAGGCCTGCAGCTTCCTGAAGGAGACAGACCAGAGCGTGCGCAGGATCGGCTGCCTGGTGGGATATGAGGATTCCAACTATTTCACCAAGGTTTTCCGCAGAATTACAGGCAAAACACCCACCGAATACAGGACGGACGCACAAGGGTAAAAATCAAACATCATAGGATAGAATACTACGGCGCATGTTAAGGATTTCCGATTTTTAGTCATTTTCGGAATTGATAAAATTAATTCCGAAAACAAAAACAGTTTCTTAATCAGTTTATCAAACAAAGGAGGAGTAAATCATGAAAAAGAAACTTACAGCAGTTATCCTTACAGCTGTCATGGCCATGAGCCTTGCAGCATGCGGCGGTTCCGGAAACAGCGGCGCATCTCAGCCCGAAAGCACCGGTTCTGAGACAGAAGCCACAGAAGCTTCCGGCGATGCCATCAAGCTTGTTATGGCAGAAGTCAACCCTCTGGATACCATCGTAGGTATGACAGACGTTTATTTCGCAGAGCAGGTCAAGGAACTTACCGGCGGCACCGTAGAGATCGACCTTCAGGATTCCGGTGTTCTGGGTTCCGAAAACGACGTTCTTGACGCCATGCTGGGCGGCGACGATTCCATCGACATTTCCCGTATCTCCGCTTTCGCACTGAGCTCCTACGGCTGCGGCAAGGCTACCCTGCTTTCCATTCCCTTCACATGGGAGAACAGAGATCATTTCTGGGCATTCGCAGAGAGCGATCTGGCAGATGAATTCCTGAAAGAGCCCGAAGAACTCGGACTGGGCGTTACCGGCGTGTTCTACGGCGAGGAAGGCTTCCGTCACTTTTTCTTCAAGGAAGGCACAGAAGTTGCCGGCATCGAAGACCTCAAGGGCCTCAAGATCCGCGTTTCCAACGACCCCGTTATGAACGGCATGGTCAACGCCCTCGGCGCTTCCCCTACCGTTGTTTCCTTCGGCGAGCTTTACAGCGCTCTGCAGACCGGTGTTGTCGATGCAGCCGAGCAGCCCATTGCCAACTACAAGTCCAATTCCTTCCAGGAAGTTGCTCCCACACTCCTTCTTGACGGCCACACCCTTGGCGCCATCCAGGTCATTATTGCCGACACCGCTCTGGCTAAGCTGAACGACGAGCAGATCAGCGCCATCTACGAGGCAGGCAAGAAGGCCGAAGAGTACAACAAGACCATCTCTCAGCAGAAGGAAGACGAAGTGCTTCAGGCTCTGAAGGACGAAGGCTGCAACGTTGTCGAAGTTGAGGATCTGACTCCCTGGAGAGATGCCTGCGCACAGGTTATCGAAGAGAACACATCCGCATATGCTGATCTGTATCAGCAGCTGCTTGACTTTGCAAAATAAGCTGTCCGGTCTATAAAAAAGCACTTGGCAGTACTGCGGGGGGCCAGGGGGAAACCCTTGCGCCCCCCGTTTTAAAGGAGGGTAATATGCCTGGAATTTTTACTACGCTCGATAAAGTGAAACCTCTGTATGACGTAGTCAGCAAGGTTCTTATGGTGATCTGCAAGCTTTTCCTGATCACCGACATTCTGATCACATCCATGTCCGTTGCCGGCAGATACATTCCTTTCATTCCGGATCCGTCCTGGTCCGAAGAAGTGGTTCTGACCTGCATGTCCTACATGGCTGTCCTTTCCGCAGCCCTGGCCATCCGCCGCAAGGCTCATATCCGCATGACGGCCTTTGACCGCTTCCTGCCCGCAAATCTTTTAAAGACTCTGGATCTGGCCGCAGACATCGGCGTTATGATCCTGGGCGTTGTCATGCTGGTCCTGGGCATGGGCTATGCCCAGACCATCGGCAGCAGAGGCACCTACGTGTCCATGCCTTTCGTATCCCGTTTCTGGATGTATTTCCCTATTCCGCTGGCGGGACTTTTCATGGTCATCTTTGAACTGGAAGCAATCGTAAACGATATCAGAGCCTTTTTCCTCAAGGATACGGAATACGATCTGAAGAATCAGGCAGAAAAAATGATTAAGGAGGCACAGGGATGAGCGCAAATACCACAGCTATTATTATTCTGATCGTGGGCTTCCTGATCCTGGTCTTTTTAAGATTCCCGGTAGCCTACGGCGTAGCACTTTCTTCTATGGCCTGCCTGATCTATCAGGGCAAGTCGCTCAACAGCCTCTGCCAGCAGATGGTCAAGGGCATCAGCTCCTTCTCCCTTATGGCGGTTCCTTTCTTCATTACCATGGGCATACTGATGGGAAGCGGAGGCATATCCGAAAAACTGATAGCCCTGGCCAACTCCTGCGTCGGCTGGATGCGGGGCGGCATGGCCATGGTCAATATCGTGGCTTCCTACTTTTTCGGAGGCATTTCCGGTTCCGCATCTGCGGATACCGCGTCCCTGGGCTCCATTCTGATCCCCATGATGGTGGATCAGGGTTATGACGGAGACTTTTCCACAGCCGTTACCATCACATCTTCCTGTGAAGGCCTGCTGGTCCCTCCGTCCCACAACATGGTCATTTACGCCATGGCAGCCGGCGGCGTTTCCGTAGGACGTCTTTTCCTGGCAGGCTATGTGCCCGGTGCCATCCTGGCCATCTCCCTGATGGTGGGCTCCTACATTATCTCTGTAAAGAGAAATTACCCCAAGGGAGACAAGTTCTCACTCAGGGTATTCTTTAAGCAGCTGGCTTCTTCCATCTGGGCCCTGGCCGCCATCCTGATCGTCGTGGTAGGCGTTGTCGCCGGTTACTTTACCGCCACCGAGTCCGCAGCCATCGCCGTCATCTATTCCCTGATCGTCTCCCTGTATGTTTACAAGGGACTGACCTGGAAGGGCGTATGGAAGGCTCTGGACGGATGCGTGGATACGCTGTCCATCGTTCTGATCCTGATCTCCACCTCCAGTATTTTCGGCTACTGCCTGACCCAGCTCCATGTTCCGGATCTGGCATCCAAAGCGATCCTGGGTCTGACAGACAATAAGATCATCATCGCCCTGCTGATCGACCTGATCATCCTGCTTCTGGGCTGCATCATGGATATGTCTCCCATCATTCTGATCACGACACCCATCCTGCTTCCCATCGCTACCCAGATCGGCATCGATCCCATCCAGTTCGGTATCATCATGGTCCTGAACTGCGGTATCGGCCTGCTGACCCCTCCTGTAGGCGCCGTGCTCTTCATCGGCTCCGCAGTGGCAAAACTGAAGATGGAAGACGTCGTCAAAGCGACCCTTCCCTTCTACCTCTGCATGCTGGTGGCTCTGCTGCTGATCACCTTTGTACCGGCGATCTCCCTGGCACTGCCCAACCTGCTCATGCCCTGATCAGGGTAAAGCAATACAGTCTGCAGACTGATATGACCTGAAGCTTAAGACCGCTGCCGGAAACAGATCCGGCAACGGTCTTGCCTGCATATTCGGAGGATACTGAAATGGACAATCTGACCATTATTCTGATCATGATCGCTGTCATGATCGTCATACCGGTGATCTTTGCCAGACTTTCCGGCAAAAATCCCATGGAGATCTTTTTCGGCAGGAGAATCAACGATACCGGCTTCGGCGCCGGTGAGAAAAAACAGGATCCTCCAGCCGGAAAGAAGCAGAAGGAAGAAAAGAACAGCAGCAGAAATGATCTGATGGTCCTGATCTCTGATCTTACCACCTATGCAAGACGCAATCATTTTTATATGATAATGCCGGGGACACTGCAGCATAAAGGGAAGACAGCTTCCCTTGCGGCCGTCATCATTACCAGAGGCATGGTCCTGGGCATCAACTGTTTCGGCTTCGGCGGCAGCGTCATGGCCGGAAGTGGAAAAGATGACTGGACACAGACCATGAACGGGGAAAAGAAGCGTTTCCCCTCCCCCACCGTAAAAAACAGGGAGCAGGAGAAGATCCTCTCCCAGGTCCTGAAGGATGCGGGATTTGAAGGCGTAAGGTCCAGGGTCATCGGCGTATTTACCGCGCCGGGCGTCAGGCTTTCCGGCCTTCGGGATACGGACTGCTATGACCGCGGCATGATGAAGACCTATCTGGCTTCGGACGAATGCATGATCAGCAGGGACCTGGATCCTTCCGCCGTGGGCGCGGCCCTGGAGCCCTTTGTAAAACGTCAGAAAGGCTGAGCGATATGAAAATAACCAGAAAGGGTCTGCTGAAGGCGTCCGCGGCTGTCCTGACGGGCCTTTGCCTTGCCGCCTGCGGGCTTATCTCCCCGGACCAGGGCAGGAGCGCCGAAACAGAGCAGGACGTCCACGAAGCCATATGCGAAGAATACAGAGACGTGGTGCCCGACTACGTGCTGACCTACGCGGAAAATCAGCCCTATGACTATCCTACGGTTGAGGGTGCCTGCTATTTCGCCAGGCGGGTCCATGAAAAGAGCAGGGGACGGATCCAGATCCGCATCTATGCCAATGCGGAGCTGGGACCGGAGGAAGATGTCATAGACCAGATGTCTTTCGGAGGCTGTGATTTTATGAGAGCCTCCATAGCGACCCTGGCCGCCTACAACGATATGTGCAATGTGCTGATGCTGCCGTATCTCTACACCTCTTCGGACCATATGTGGTCCGTCCTGCAGGGGGACGTGGGGCAGGAGATCATAGAATCTTTTGATGACACCGAAATGGTTCCCCTGACCTGGTACGATGCCGGCGTCAGAAATTTCTACTCCAGAATGCCTATCGAAAAAGCGGAAGATCTTTCGGGACTCAGGATCCGCGTACAGGACTCCGACCTGATGCAGGACCTGGTAAGGGTCCTGGGGGCGACCCCCGCCACATCCGTTTTCAATGACGTCTACGGCATGCTGGAGACAGCCGCCGTGCACGCGGCGGAAAACAACTGGAATTCCTATGAATCCATGGAACATTACAAGGTGGCTCCCTACTATATCATTGACGAACATACCAGGATCCCCGAACTGGTCCTGATGAGCCGGGTCACCGCCGAAAAGATGTCCGAAGAGGATATGGAGATCATAAGGGAGTGCGCCCGGGAATCCACCGGGTGCCAGAGGGAAGCCTGGGAGCAGCAGGAAAAGCTTTCCAGGGCCACTGTATTGAAGCAGAACGTTCAGGTCATCACTTTTCCGGAGGAAGAGAAGGAAAAGCTCCGCCGCATGGCAGAGCCTCTCTATGAAAAGTACTGCGGTGACTACATGGATCTGGTGGACAGGATCCGGAAACAGGGGTAGATAAGGAAAAGGCAGGCCAGACCTTTCTCAGAAGCAAAATGAAAAGCTCCTGATAACATTAAATGATTCCGGGAGCGTAAATGAATGGCATAGACATAAAATGCAGCCTCCGGGCTGCATTTTTCCTGGCTGCGGGAAAGAAGACTTTCAGGGAGGTCTGACGTTAAACGGCGCCGGAGGGGTATTTTTTAATCCTTCTGACTTCACTGTTCCATAGGATTTTCCCTTGCGGGCAGCCGTCTTCTCCTTTATCATATGCCTTGCCTGCCGGAAGGGCAGGAAGTGAAAAAAGAAAAAAGCAAACCATAGGAGATACATTTTTATGGAACTTAACAGAAGCGGAAGGGAAGAAAGGGTCATATGGGCCTGGTTCCCGGTTACATTTGCCACCGCCCTTTTCTGCTGCGTCCTCTGGGGCAGCGCTTCCCCGGCCATCAAGATCGCCTATGAGATCTTTCGGATCGGGCCTTCGGATACGGCTTCCAGGATCATGCTGGCCGGAGCCAGATTTACCATTGCCGGCATCATGACCATTCTGTTCGGGTCTCTTTTAAGCAGGAAATTCCTGGTGCCAAAGAGAGGGTCCTGGAAGAAGACGGCCGTCCTTGCCCTGTGCCAGACCATCTGCCAGTACTACTTCTTTTTCATGGCCCTGGCCAATACCTCCGGCGTCAGAGGATCCATCATCAACGCCTCAGGCAACTTTATCGCCATCCTTTTTGCCGTCTATCTCTTTCATTTCGAAAAGATGACCCTGAAAAAGCTTGCGGGCTGTCTGATCGGCTTTGCCGGCATTCTGATGATCCTGGGCGGAGGCAGGGCCCTGGCGGAAGGCGGCGCAGTGACCCTTTCGGGAGAAGGAGCCATGCTGGCGGCGGATTTCTTCTATGCGGCGTCCGGCTGCCTGATCAAGATCTTTTCCCGGGACGAAAATCCCGTGACCTTAAGCGGCTGGCAGTTCTTTATGGGCGGCATTGTCCTTTACGTCATAGGCTTTTTCATGGGAGGAAGTCTTGCATTCCACACCGGCGGCTGCGTCCTGAATCTGATCTATATGGGCTTTATTTCCGCGGGAGCCTATACCCTCTGGGGCGTCCTTTTAAAATACAATCCGGTCAGCCGGGTATCCATCCTGGGCTTTATGAATCCGGTCATGGGCGTTCTTTTATCCGCCCTCCTTCTGGGAGAGGGCAGAGAGGCCTTTTCCGTAAACGGAATCCTGGCCCTTCTTCTGGTCAGTGCCGGCATTATCTGCGTCAACGCACCGGAAAGGAAAGCAGCGGCAAAGACAGGGCAGAGCTAATAGGAACGGTTTTAAAAATGCCAGATTTTGTCCATTATGGGCGGCAAAAGAAATACCGGCAGGCTGCGGGAAGCAGCGGCCGGTATTTTTACGTATGGGGAAAGCAGGCATCCGGGAGTTTTTATGTCTGTTGACTTTGCTTTATGCTGCCACTATGATTTTGATAAGGAGAGAGTGCTTATGACCGTGATTCCAAAAAGAGAGGGATCCGGCGGAAAGGAAGATATATGATCACAGTATACTGCTACAGCAGGTGCTCCACCTGCAGAAAGGCCCTTAAATGGCTGGATGAGAAGGGAATAAAGTATGAGCAGAAGGATATCAGGACCGAGCATCCGGACAGGGATACACTGAAAAAGTATTATGAAAAGAGCGGCCTTCCCTTGAAGCGTTTTTTCAACACCAGCGGCATTCCCTACAGGGAACTGGGCCTGTCTTCCAGGCTGAAGGACATGAGCGAGGAGGAACAGCTTACGCTTCTTTCTTCCGACGGCATGCTGGTAAAGCGCCCTCTGGTGGCGGCAGATGATTTCGTACTGACCGGCTTCAAAGAAGAGGAATGGGCAGATAAGCTCTCCTGACAGGGAGAGGAGAAAGGAGAAAGGTATGGCCGGCATTTTTGAAGGGAAGACCGCCGTCATAACGGGTGGCTGCCACGGGATCGGCAGGGCCTGCGCCCTGGCTTTCAGAAGGGAAGGGGCCAGAGTCTTTGTCATTGACCCGGCACCGGATGCGGACTACACCGGCGATGTGGGGAAAAAGAAAGATCTGGAGGCCTTTGCGGATCTGGTGATCCGGGAGAGCGGAGGGGCCGACTTTCTGATCAACAACGCGCCGCCTCTTATGAAGGGAATCGGAGAGTGCAGCTACGAGGATTTCCAGAAGGCCCTTTCCGTGGGGGTTACGGCTCCCTTTTATCTGACAAAGCTCCTTATGCCTTATTTCAGGCCGGGAGCCTGTGTCATCAATATATCCTCCTCCCGTGACAGGATGAGCATGCCGGAGACGGAAAGCTATACGGCGGCCAAGGGCGGAATCTCGGCCCTGACCCATGCCATGGCCGTATCTCTCTCGGGCAGGGCCCGGGTCAACAGCATTTCCCCCGGCTGGATCGATACATACGACTCAGCTTATTCGGGAGCGGACGCTCTCCAGCAGCCGGCAGGCCGGGTGGGAAAGCCGGAGGACATAGCGGAGGCGGTCCTCTTTCTGTGCTCCGACAAAGCAGGCTTTATCACGGGAGAGAACATCTGCATCGACGGAGGCATGACAAAGCTCATGATCTATCATGACGAACACGGCTGGACCTACGATCCCGGCAGGGAGAAATAAGCCCTGCAGGAAGGAGAGGAAATCTTGATCTATCTTGTGCGGCACGGTCAGACGGCCATGAACAGAAAAAAGCTCCTGCAGGGAAGAAGCGACATTCCCCTGAACGAAGAGGGAAGGAAAGAAGCTCTTCTTACGGGAGAGCGGCTAAAAAAGGCAGGGATCGTTTTTGACAGGGTGTATTCGTCTCCCCTGGTCCGGGCTGCGGAGACGGCGGAACTTATTACGGATGCCCCCCTTTTCAGGGACATGCGGCTGATCGAAATGGACTACGGCCCCTATGAGGGCATGGATCTTACAAGGCCCCTTCCGGAAGTGATGACCTTTTTCAGTGACTTTGCGCGTAACCCTGCTCCGGAGGGCATGGAGCCTCTGGAGGATGTGGTCAGAAGGCTGGGATTCTTTCTGGAGGACATACGGGAAGAAGCCGGGGAGAAGACCATCCTTGTGTCCACCCATGCCATTGCCATGAAGGGAGCTCTGGAATACCTGTCGAAAGACTCTGGCGGAAGCTGGTGGTCCAGGTATATAGGAAACTGCGCCGTCTACAGGACAGGCATCGGAGAGGACGGATCATGGATGGTCCCCGCGATCTGGGAACAGAACTGAAAAGAAACATATATTACTCTGCAGGGGCCCTTCCGGACGGAAGGGTCCCTTTTATATGGTGGCGGACCGGCAGAAGTGCTATCATAAAAGCGGATTCACATGAATGTGAAAACGTATCCGAACCGTCTCTGTTTTTTGAGAAAGAGACCTGCAGAAAGATTCTGCAGAGTCCGGGAGGTCATATGATGGTGGAGTACAGTATTGAGGACAGCTGCGGCAAAGTCGTTTACTGGATGGCGGAAGAAATGGTTCCCTCCAGGGAGACCCTGTTTTTTCTGCACGGTCTGACGGCCGACCATACCATGTTTGAGAAGCAGATCTCGCTTTTCAAACGTTTTTACAATATCCTGACCTGGGATGCGCCGGCCCACGGAAGATCAAGACCCTATGAGGGCTTTACCTATGCCGGGGCCGCAGAGTGCCTTAAAAAGATCCTGGACCGGCATGAGATCGAAAATGTCATCCTGATCGGCCAGTCCATGGGCGGCTTTATTTCCCAGGCCTTTATCAGCCGTTATCCCCGGAGGGTCAGAGCTTTTATCGCCATAGATTCCACCCCCTACGGAGACTACTACTCGAAATCCGACAAGTGGTGGCTCCGCCAGGTGGAATGGATGGCAAAGCTTTTTCCCGACAGGCTCCTCAGGTCTGCCATGGCAGATCAGACGGCCCTGACAGAAGAAGGAAGGGAAAACATGCGGCAGATGCTTTCCGTCTACAGCAGGAAGGAGCTGTGCCGCCTGTTGGGCATCGGCTTTGCCGGGTTTCTGGAGGACAACAGAGACCTGGCCATTCCCTGCCCCGTGCTTCTGATCGTAGGAGAAAAGGACAGAACCGGAAAGGTCATGATCTACAACAGGGAATGGACCAGAAGGACCGGTTATCCCCTGAAGGTGATCCGGGGCGCCGCCCACAACGCAAATGTGGACAATCCGGGGGCGGTCAACCGCTGCATTCTGGATTTTCTGGCAAAGCTGGCCTGAAAAGAACAGTGTAAAACAGATATTTTATACTTTGAACCTATAGCATCGGATCTTTCTCCGGGGGAAAATAGACGAAAGGGTAAGACCTTCTTACAGAAAGAGCACACGGGCGTAAGCCATAAAAGGGAGGTGCAGTCAATGGATCTTTACAGGGAATTCAAAGATGCTGCCGAAAGGGATGACTTTGACGGCATGCTGTCTGTTTATGACAGGACCTGGGAGGAAACTGACCTGATTCAGCAGGAAATTCAGATCTCCATGAGCCGGGAGCTGATGAAGAGATGTCCCCTGCCGGGGCGGCAAATGATCGGGGAGGCGCAGTTCGTCCGGCACTTCGGTATTGATCCGGACCAGGCCGGCCCGGACAGGATCCTTTCCGCCTGTCCCTTACAGCCTCTTGAGACGGGCAACAGGTTTCTGGATTCCCCTGACTGCCGGACAGGCGAATGCTGGCATGACAATGAAGAGATCATCCGCTGGTTTTATCCCTTTTTCCCGGAGTTTGGAAAAGTTTCCGTATCCATGAAGTCCTGCATCTGGGACAAAGAAGAGGGAAAGCTGACGGAATCCGTTATTCCCCTGGAGCTTGACGGGGAATACCTGAAAAGAATCGTTGCAGTCTCCGGTCTGGGAGATTATCTCCTTGCAGAGCTGCGCTGCCTGCCGGGAGGAGAAAAGTCCCCTGATTTCTTCAGGCTGGTCTGCTTTACGCCCCACGGCCGCCGTGTGGGAGTGGTCCTGGAAGGAGAATACGACAGGGCTCCGGAAGGCTGCTTTCTGGAGGACGGCATCTACGGCCCCCACAGAGGCTACCTCTGGTATCCCAACACCAGCCGTATCTGGTATTTTGAACTGGATGGCACGGAATTTTATACCCGTCCCTGGACGGAGACCAGGCCCCGGGAGGGAGGAGCCTTTCCAATGCCGGAGAAGCTCTTTTACGAAGAGAACGGACCTTCCTATAAACGTACCGGCGAGATCGTAAAATCGGTCTTTCTGTCCGTGGACGGATTCGGAATGGCCCTGATCACCTCCCATACTGGCCTGATGCGGTATCCGGAGGACGAAAGGCCCTGGGAAGGCAGATCGCTCCTTTTCTTCCGGAAGGACAGGAAAAAGTGGGACAGGATCGATTTCGGGGAGCCCAGGATCCTGATTCCGTCAAAAGACCTGACCTTTTTCATTATCGGAAAAAGGATGAGCGGCAGCACGGATATGGCTTTCAGGCTTTATCCCATTCCCATGCAGCGTAAGCAGATGCCTCTTTTTACCATACAGTGCAGACCTTCCGACGCTCGGATCCGGGCTTTCTCCGGGGATCTGAACTGTCTGTGCGACGACAGGGGCCATCCCCTCTATGCCCTGTGCTGGAAGTTTCATAAAGGAAAGGAAGGAGAGAATAAGCATGGTATTCCATGAAAAAGCTGCTTTTATCAAAAGAGTGATGACAGGCCTTCTGTGTGCCTGCCTGGTCCTTTCCGGCTGCGGAGCTTCGACCGGAGGTGAGAGCGGAAAGGATCCTGCTCCCGGGGAAACTGCGGAAACGGAAGAAAAAAGTGAGCCGGAGGAAGCGGAAGAGGAACTTCCCCCTGAGGAAGAAGAGGGATGGGAGAGGGCATACGACACGCAGAAGGACGCTGCTGTCATTGCCCTTCTGGACCGCCTTTATGCTCCGTATTCCGCGCTCTATGTATATAAGGACTTCGGCCTTACGGACAATCACTTTACCCAGAAGGCAAAAATGGGCGGCAATGACCTGAGCCTGGTAAAGGACATGAACGAGAACTGGCAGGAGGATCCCTGTGAGGGGAACAGCTGCATCCGCTGCGAACAGACCACCCGGGAGGGAGACTGGGGCGGCTGGCTGTTCCTGAACGGATATCTTCCCAGGGGAGAGAGCCTTCCTCTTTTAAACGACGGTTCCGCTCCCGGCCAGGGACTTGACCTGACAGGGGCCGAAGCTCTGCTCTTTTCCGCAAGAGGAGAAAAGGGCGGGGAGACCGTGGAATTTTTTACGGCAGGCTTTGGCTATGACGGTGAAACGGGCGTGAAGACAGTGGAATATCCGGACAGCTGCAAAAAGCAGTCTCTTGGCAGGGTCACCCTGACAAAGGAATGGCAGGAGTATAAAATCCCCCTGCAGGGGCAGGACCTTTCCGACATCGTCTGCGGCTTCGGCTATGTCTTAAACGACGAGATGGACGGAAACAGCGACAGCGTCTTTTACCTGGATGAGATCCGCTTTATCGGAGAGATCGCATCCCTCCTGGAGGCCCCGGTCCTTTTAAGGTCCTATGATACGGACAATATTTATATACAGAACGCTGCCTATACCTATGACAACGCTCTGGCAGCCATGGCCTTCCTGTCCGAGGGCATGGATGGACAGGCCCGGCAGATCCTGGATGCCTTTGTCTATGCCATAGAAAACGACAGGGCACAGGGCAGAAAACGGATCCGTAATGCCTATTCGGCAGGCGACATTTCCGCGCTGCCCGGCTGGGAGTCCGGAGCAAGGCTTCCCGGCTGGTATGATAAAGAGGACGGGAACTGGTATGAAGACCGCTACCAGGTGGGAAGCAACGTGGGCAATACCTCCTACGCGGCCCTGGCCCTCCTCCAGTACTACAACCGCTTCGGAGGAAGTCAGTATCTGCAGGCGGCAAAGGACATCATGGACTGGGTCCTTGAAAACTGTCAGGACGGGAGGGATGGCTTTACCGCCGGCTTCGACGGCTGGGAAGAGGGTGATCCGCCGGTGGTTTATCCTTTCAGCTATAAATCCATCGAGCACAACATCGATGCCTACGCCGTTTTCGGAGCTCTTTACGGGGCCACGGCTGAAGCGAAGTACTACGAAGCCGCAAAGAGCGCGGAAAACTTCATTCTGTCCATGTACAACGAAGAAAAAGGCTGCTTTATGACAGGAACACTGGAGGACGGACTGACCCCCAATGAAGGCGTTACCGTACTGGATGCCCAGGTCTGGTGTGCCATGGCAAAGGGAGATTCCTTTAAGGACTATGAAAAGGCCCTTTCCCTGGTGGACAGCATGAAGACTCCCGAGGGAGGCTACCCCTTCTGTCAGGAAAACAGAAACGGCGGCTGGTGGGCAGAGGGAACCGCATTTACCGCCCTTATGTTCAGAGAGCGGGGAGAGATCTCCAGGTACTGTGAAGCTATGGACGCCCTGTGCGGGATCCAGCTGGAGAGCGGCCTCTTCCCCGCGGCCACAAACGATCATCTTTCCACCGGCATGGAGCTTTTCGACGGATCTCCCTGGGAGTATTCCACAGACCCTCATACAGCTCCCACCGCCTGGTTCGTCATGGCCGCCAACGGTTTTAACCCCTACATTTTTCCTGATATCAACTGATTTAATAAAGAATGCATGATACTGCCGGGCCGCCTGGCCCGGCAGTTTTCGGGAGGTGACTGAATTTGGCTTTCAGAACTGATTTCAAAGACCTTCTGGCCGGTCCTCAGTACAGCTTTTTAAGAGAAGATCCCCGGCTGAAGGGCCGCGTTATTCTTCTGGGCCTTTCCGGCAGCTACGGCTACGGCACGAACCGGGAGGGGAGCGATCTGGACCTGCGGGGGGCGGCCCTCAACCTTCCCTCCGACCTGATCGGTCTGACCTCCTTTGAGCAGTTCGAGGACAGGGAGACGGATACGGTGATCTATTCCTTCATGAAGCTGATCCGTCTGCTCCTTGGCTGCAATCCCAACACCATAGAGATCCTGGGCCTGGACCCCGGCCAGTACCTGATCCTGACAGAGACGGGACGGGAACTGATCCGGGACAGCCATCTTTTCTTAAGCAAAAGAGCCGCTGCCTCCTTCGGCCACTATGCGGACGCCCAGCTCAGAAGACTGCAGAACGCCATCGCAAGGGACTCCCTTTCCCAGACGGACAGGGAAAAGCACATGCTCAAGTCGGTCAGACATGCCCTGGAGGATTTCAACCGGGATTATGAAAACGACAGTCTGAACGCCGCCAGGCTTTACGTGGACAGGGCGGTCACGGAGGGGCTGGAAGAAGAGATCTTCCTGAATGCCTCTTTTAAGGCCTATCCTTTAAGACAGTACAACGCCCTCATGAACACCCTGAATTCTGTGGTCCGGGACTATGACAGGATCGGGAAGAGGAACCATAAGAAGGACGAAAGGCACCTGAACAAACATGCCATGCATCTGATCCGCCTCTTTATGATGGGCATCGACATCCTGGAAAAGGAGGAGATCCGGACACACCGCCCGCCGGAGGACTTAAAGCTCCTTGTAAGTATCCGGGATGGGGCCTATATGAAGGACGGGATCCTTCTGCCTTCTTTCTATGAGATCCTGGAGGACTATGAAAGGCGGTTCGAAGAGGCGGAAAAAAAGAGCAGGCTTCCGGAGAATCCGGACATGGAAAAGGTGGAGGCCCTTGTGGAAAAAGTCAACAGAAGGGCCCTGACGGAGGGATCGGAATGAGAGACGTATACAGAGAGATCCTGGAAAACCTGGATCAGATCGAAAGGGACTATGGCGTCCGGATCCTTCTTGCGGTAGAATCGGGAAGCAGGGCCTGGGGCTTTGCCTCCCCGGACAGCGACTATGACGTCCGCTTCATCTATATGCAGAAGCCCCGTGACTATCTCAGGATCGATCCCGCCAGGGACGTCATCGAATGGCAGCTGGACCAGGTACTGGATATCAACGGCTGGGATCTGAAGAAGGCCCTCTATGCCATAGGGAAGGGCAATCCCAATATCCTGGAATGGACGGCTTCCCCCATCGTTTATAAAAAGGCGCCTGAGTGGGAGAGGATTTCTGCCCTTACGGGGGAGTGCTTTTCGGAAAAGGCGGCCCTGCACCACTACTGCGGAATCGCAGGGCATACCCTGAAATCCTGTCTTTCGGAGGACAGGGTAAAGTACAAGAAGTATTTCTATGCTCTTCGGCCACTTCTGTGCTGCCGCTGGATCAGGCGCTTTCACCAGGCTCCGCCCGTGGCGTTTGAAAGGCTTCTGACCCTGTTTGAAACAGGAGAGGAAGGCCTGACCCGGGAGCTTTACGAAGCCGTGGAGGACCTGCTTGCGAAAAAGGCCGTCACGGAGGAGAAGGATCTGAATCCCCAGATCCCTGAGATCATTGACTTTATCCGGGAGGAATGCGGGAGGCAGAAGGCCCTGCTTCCAGAGACCGCAGATAACCCTGAAAATGATATGCAGAAGCTGAACGAATGCTTTTACAGTCTGCTGAAGGAGGAATTATGAACAGACCCATCGTCAGAGACATCTTTTTTCTCGGGCAGAAATCCGATCCTGCCACGAAGGCGGATCTTTCCGTGGGACAGGACCTGCAGGATACCCTTTCGGCCAACCGGGACAGGTGCGCCGGCATGGCCGCCAACATGATCGGGGTCAGAAA
>CAMOGQ010000045.1 GCA_946614165.1 uncultured Lachnospiraceae bacterium | reverse complement strand
CCCATGCGGTGCAGCTGCTCCTATGGACGTGGTATCCCGCGGATTATAATGAAGATTATCGTTGTTGGAGGCGGCAAGGTAGGCCGCACTCTGGTAGAGCAGCTGATCGCGGAGGGACATGACATTGCCGTCATCGACTCCAAGAGCCGTGTCATCACCACAGTCACGGACAACTTTGACGTGCTGGGCGTGCAGGGCAACGGCGCCAGCTATACCGTGCAGCAGGACGCCGGCGTCGAGGAGGCAGATCTTCTGATCGCCGTCACCGACGCGGACGAGGTCAACCTGCTCTGCTGCCTGGTGGCCAAGAAAGCCGGCGGCTGCAATACCATCGCCCGTGTCAGAAATCCCATTTACAACAGTGAAGTAGGCTTTATCAGGGAGGAACTGGGCCTGTCCATGACGGTCAATCCCGAGCATGCGGCAGCGACGGAAGCGGCCCGCATCCTGCGCTTCCCTTCGGCGATCTCCATTGATACCTTTGCCAAGGGCCGGACCGAGATCCTGCGCTTCAAGATCAAGGAGGGCTCCATCCTGGACGAGTGCAGGATGATGGATATTTCCCACAAGACAGGATCCGAAGTCCTGGTGGCCACGGTGGAAAGGAACCAGGACGTGATCATCCCCAACGGCCAGTTCATCCTCAAGGCCGGGGACACCATCTCCGTGGTGGCATCTCCCGCCAATGCCAAGAAGCTCTTCGAGAACCTGAAGATCAAGAGAGGCCGGGTCCGCAACTGCATGATCGTGGGCGGCGGCACCGTGGGCTACTATCTGGCCAGCCAGCTCCTCACCCAGGGCATTGCCGTGACGGTCATCGAAAAGTCCAGGGAGCGCTGCGAGGAGCTCAGCGAACTGATCCCCGACGCCAACATCATCTGCGGAGACGCCACGGACCAGAACGTCCTGATCGAAGAGGGCATCCGGGACTGCGAGTCCTTCGTATCCCTGACCGGCATCGACGAGGAGAACATCTTCCTCTCTCTCTTCGCCAGGACCGTGTCCGACGCCAAGATCATCACCAAGATCAACCGCATCAACTATACGGAAGTCGTGGATTCCCTGGACCTGGGCTCCATCATCCATCCCAAGCGGATCACCGCGGAATATATCCTCCGTTATGTCAGGGCCATGCAGAATTCCTACGGGTCCGAGATGGAATCCCTTTACGAGCTGATCGAGGGCAAGGTGGAAGCCCTGGAATTCAAGGTCCGCCACTCCAAAGATGTCACGGACAAGCCTCTGTCCCAGATCCGCCTGAAGGAGGATGTCCTGATCGCCTCCATTACCAGAAACGGCAATACCATTATTCCCAACGGCAACTCCGTGATCCGGGAAGGCGACAGCGTGGTGGTGGTGACAAGCCAGAAAGGCTTCCAGACCATCAATGATATCATTGAGACCGGCAGGGGGTAATAAACCGTGAATTATTCCAGTATACGAAGAATTATGGGCCTGATCCTGCAGTTCGAGGCGGCGTTCCTGCTTCTTCCCTGCGCGACGGCCCTGATCTACAGAGAAACCGAGGGACTGGCCTATCTGGCGGTGGCTGCGGTCTGCGCCCTTCTGGGCACCCTCCTGGTCTATTTGAACCGCAATGACGAGACCTACTATACCAAGGAAGGCTTCACGGCGGTGGCCCTGAGCTGGATCGTCCTGTCCGTTTTCGGAGCCGCTCCCTTTGTTCTTTCCGGCGACGTGGCCAGCTATACGGACGCTCTCTTCGAGACCATCTCCGGCTTTACCACCACCGGAGCCAGTGCCCTGACCAGCGTGGAAGACTTAAGCCACGCCAGCCTGATCTGGCGAAGCTTTACCCACTGGGTGGGCGGCATGGGCGTCATCGTCTTTATCCTGGCCATCATGCCCATGACCGGCGGCTACAACATGCATCTGATGAAGGCGGAAAGCCCGGGCCCCTCCGTGGGCAAGCTGGTGCCCAAGATCCGGCAGACTGCCATGATCCTCTACGGGATCTACTTTGCCATGACGGTCATAGAGTGCATCCTTCTTCTGATCGCGGGCATGGCTCCCTTCGACGCCCTCTGCCTGACCTTCGGTACCGCCGGCACCGGCGGCTTCGCCGTCAAAAACTCCGGCCTTTTCGAATACACCATGCTGCAGCAGGGGATCATCACCTTCTTCATGATCGCCTTCGGCGTCAACTTCAACTTCTACTATTACCTGCTCCTGGGCAAGACCTGGGAGGCAAAGAAACAGGCTTTCCGGATGAGCGAGGTCAAGGCCTATCTGGGCATCATCCTCTTCTGCATCCTGACCATTGCCTGGAACATAAGGGGATACTTCGGATCCTTCTTTGAAGCCATTCATCATTCGGCCTTCCAGGTGGGCTCCATCATTACCACCACCGGCTATGCCACGGCGGACTTCAACCTCTGGCCCCAGTACTCCAGGAACCTTCTGGTGCTGATCATGTTCATCGGCGCCTGCGCCGGTTCCACCGGCGGCGGCATCAAGGTTTCCCGTGTCCTGATCCTCTTCAAGAGCGCCAGGCAGGAGGTCCTCCACTTTATCCATCCCCGCCGGGTATCCGTCATCAAGCTGGACGGCAAGGCGGTGGACAAGGAAACGGTCCGCGGCGTCAACGTGTATCTGGCAGCCTACATACTGATCTTTGTTTTCTCCATTGTCCTGATCACTCTGTTCGACAAGGGATCTCTGGAGACCATCATTACGGCCGTGGTGGCCACCTTCAACAACATCGGGCCCGGTCTGGACGCGGTAGGTGCAACGGGCAACTATAATGCCTTCCTGCCCGTCACCAAGTATATCCTCATGTTCGATATGCTGGCCGGCAGACTGGAGATCTTCCCCATGCTGGTCATCTTCGTGCCCTCCATCTGGGTCCCCGAAAGAAGGAGAAAGAACAGGGGCTGACAGTCGCTGCCCTGTAAATACAGGGGAAAAGAGGAAACGCTCCCAAAAACAGAAGAATGAATGAAACGAATGCGCCGACATGATCTGCCGGCGCTTTCGCTGTCTGAGAGGGTGCCCCTGCCGGCAGCCATTCCCGCGGGAAGACCGTTTCCTGCAGGTTCCTGTGTCTGTTTGGATTTCTTCAGAAAAATGGTCAGAAAAATGGCCGCCCCCGCCCTTGTTAATTAACAGAATCATAGTAAAATGTTATCTGTAGATTTGCATTCCCGGAGACGGGAAGCAGAGAGGAGAAGATAATGAAGTACAGAAGATTTATGGCATTTCTGCTGACTGGCGTCCTTGCCGCCGGCCTTGCCGCAGCGCCGGCACAGGTCAGGGCAGAGGAAACAGGTGAGAATCCTGTACAGGAAGAAGTGCCGGGAGAAAAGGAAGAAGAAAAGACCGGGGGAGAGAAGGCTTCCGAAGAGGAAAAGAAGGCCGCTCCGGCAGAGGCTCCCGCTGAGAAGCCCGAAGAGAAGGAAACTTTGGCAGTCCCCGAAAAGAAGGCGGAAGAAGAGAACGCAGAAGCGCCGGCAGAAGCGCCTGCAAAAGCGCCTGCAAAAGCGCCGGCAGAAACGCCCGCAGAGGATCTGTCAGAGAGCCCCGCGGGGGGCATGCGCCTCCTTCTGGCAGCGCCCGGAGAGCCCGGGGAAGAGGAATCCGGATATATATATTATGACGAGATCGGAGATCTGGAAATGGTCCCCGGCCAAGAGGGGGAAGTCTATCTGGGAGGACTTGTTGCCGTACCGGACGGCGCGGAGTCGGAAGAAGAGATCCCTCTGGAGGTGACCGGCATCACCGCCGACGATCCGGATATCGCAGAAACTCTCGTTGAGGGCCAGGACCTGTTCGTAAAGGGAAAGAGCATCGGTTCCACCAGGGTCAGGATCACCTATGAAGGCCCGGAGGGCAAAGGGGAAACCAGCTTCAAGGTCACTGTCAAGGAGATCATATACAGCGCCTGCATTTCTCCGGAGGACGATGTAGACGACGGCCGTCTGGATCCGGGCAGCAGCACAGGTCTTCATCTTGACGTGTCAGCCATAAAGGCCGGTGAGGAAGAAATCCGGTTTCTGGACGAAGACGAGGTAACGGTCGTCTGGGACTACGACTTCGACAACAGGGATATTTTCAGCCTGGAGGGACAGGGATTTTCGGCCGTCCTGAAAGCGGACGGGGACCTTCCCTACCACGAAAACTCATATGTCACAGTCACCGCGAAGGTCTACCTGGGATCGGAAGTGTCGGAGGAGAACCTGATCACTTCTGATTCTATAGATTATGTGGCAGGCGATTTCAGCTATGACTGGGACGCGGTCATTTCCGCTTCCGAAGACATGCTTTTTGACGAGCCTGCGTCCGAATCGGTCATTACCGTTTACTCTGAATCCGGCGATGATCTGACCGTAAAGAAATGGGTCGCCGTACTGAGGGGAGAGGACGGAACGGTCGCACGCGTTCTGGAGTATCCTTTTGGCGATCCCGGAACTTCTCTCCGGACCACGGTGAACGGAAAGATCCTGGGAGATCTGATCAGTGAGGACGCTACAGTGGAGATTTTTGCCGTTGTGGGAGAAGAAGACGGCAGGGAACTGACCACTGACTCGGTCTATATTGATATCATCCACAGCAGTATACTCGTCAACTGCGACCTGGAGGAGGTAAAGCTGCTGCCCGGAGAAGAGGAGTACGAAGAGCCTTCGATAACGGCCGATGTCCGGAACATGGAGTATCCCTACGGGGAATCGCTGGACTGTGAGATCCTTGGAGCAAAGGCCGAAGATCCTTCCGTGGCGGAGGTGCGCTTCGAGGAGGGCAGGGTCTATGTAAAAGGCCTCAAAACCGGTACCACCCAGGCTCTGATCACCTATGAGGGCCCGGACGGAGAAGAAGGACAGAGCTCCTTTACCGTTACGGTTCAGGACGTTATCTATTATGTCGATATGGAAGACAGCTATGAGGACTTTGACATGCTCACCGGAGACAGCAGCAATCTGAAGGTCCGTGCCTACCGTTATGCCAAAGACGGAGACGACAGTGTCACCGTGGAGCTGGAAGAGGATGAAATAGATGTGGTCTGGGAGCTGGAGCCTGAGGATGAAGAAATCCCGGTGACAGATTTTACCCTGAAGGAGAACGGCACAACCGCAGTGCTTCGTGTGGATGGCAGCGGCGTTTCCGGAGAGAATGCCCAGACCGCTGTGGTCAGAGCCACTGTTTATCTGAAAGAGACAGGGGAAGAGATCGGATCTTTCGAAACGGAGCACCGCCACAGCCCTGCTGAGGATTTCCTGATGGCGGATAATACGATGCCTGAGGATGGTCTTGTGGAAAAGGGAGAGAGCTTCACCATCAGCCCCCGTGTGGTCAGGAGAGAAGAGCTGAGCGGCGGTGGAGTATCGGAGGAACGCGTGGAAGAAGCCCGGTTCGGACTCCTCTTCGATCCTGCAAAGGTCCGTGTGACGGATCAGAACGGAAAGGAAGTAAAGCCTGCGGAGACAGACGAGGATGATTACCTTGTGGGCGGAGAAGCAGACGGCACCGTCTATACCGTTACCAGGCTGTCCGGGGACTTTGCCGAAATCATTCTTACGGCTGTATGGCCCGGGGGAGACGACGACGACCCGGATTACCGCAGATCCGGCTGGAAATATTTCGATCTTGGTTCTCTGGAGGAAGAGGAGCCCGGCGAGCCTGAAAACGGCCAGGAGACATCTTCCCAGGAAGGATCCGGCAGGGATAAGGGAAATACACCGTCTTCCTCTTCGGGAAAAACCGGAAAGACTACCTCTTCTTCCGGAAAAACAAAGACCAGCGGGACCACAAAAACAAAGACCAGCGGGACCACAAAAACCTCCAGAACGGGGAAGGCCGTTAATAAGACCAGGACGGGAGACGAATCCGGCGCAGGGGTCTTTCTCCTTCTTATGGCAGTGTCCCTTGCATGCTGCGCGGCAGCGGCAGGTTCCATGAAGAAAAAGACCAGGTAAAGACCTTTTAAAGGCCCGGGCCCATTCGGGAGATACCCGGAAGGGCCCGGAGCCTTTTCGCAAAAGCTGCATGGCATCTTTGCCTGTTTGCAGGAAGCTGGCAGAAAATTTGTTTTTGGAAGAAATTCTGAAAATAATGCTTGCAAATAATAGGCCCATGCCTTATAATTTCAATTCGTAGCAGGGAAACAGCTGCGAATTGAATATTGGGCTATAGCCAAACGGTAAGGCAGCGGACTCTGACTCCGTCATTTTGAAGGTTCGAATCCTTCTAGCCCAGCTGAAAGGTCTGGATCGCAGGATCCGGGCCTTTTTTGTCGTCCCATGCGGAGAGGAGGGGGCCGGGGAAAGCGGGAAGGAAATCCCGGGCCAGCTCCCCGCAGGTCCCCGGAAACTGTATTCAGAAAAGCCCCCAGCGGGTATAATAAAAGAAGACAGTCGGCAGATCTCCGCCATAGCGCTTACGGAGGCCGCAGAGTGAACCGGATCGACGAACTGGATTTTGTAGTGATTGACAATGTCAGGTGCTGTCAGGGGCATCCTCTGCCCTTTGGAGCCTCTCAGGTGGGGAACGGAGGGATCAACTTTTCCGTCAACTCGGCAGACGCGGAGGGATGTGCCCTGCAGCTCTATCACAGAGGGGAGGCCGGGGCCTATGCGGATATCCGGATCCCGGACAGTTACCGCGTGGGCAGCAATTATTCCATCATTGTATTCGACCAGAATCCGGAGGACCTGGAGTATACCCACCGGTTCTGGGGAGAGATGGACCCTGCGGCGGGACTTCGCTTTGATCCCGGTATCCCTCTGCCGGACCTCTATGCCAGGCTCATTTCCGGCCGTGAAGTCTGGGGACAGAGAAGAGATGAAAGAACGCCCATGCGCTGCAGGGTGGTCCCGGAGGACTTTGCCTGGGAAGGTGACCGTGCCCTGGAGATCCCCCTGGAGGACCTGGTGATCTATGAGATGCATGTCCGCGGATTTACCCGGGACCCTGCCTCTCTCGCAAAGCGGAAGGGGACTTTTGCGGGGGTCATCGAAATGATCCCCTATCTTAAGGAGCTGGGCATCAACTGCGTGGAACTTCTTCCGGTCTTTGAATTCGATGAGCTGGAAAACCAGAGGATCTGGGAAGGACAGAGCCTCTGCAGCTTCTGAGGCTATTCCACGGTGGGCTTTTTTGCGCCCAAGTCGGCCTATGCTTTTTCGGGCATTTACGGCATGGCCGCGGATGAAATGAAAAACATGGTCAGGCAGCTCCACAGAAACGGCATAGAGGTCATTCTGGACGTGGTCTTCAATCATACGGCGGAAATGGGACCGGAAGCTGGATCTGGGACCCAGGAGCCTGTCGGTCCTTGTCAGCGCAAAAGAAACCGTGTAAGGCCCGGGCAGAGGGCCCGGAAAGGAGCGCATATGGTTTTACTGGAAAGAGATTTTCTTACCGTCAGCGATGAGGGAGACAAAGTGTGGATGACCCTTGACACCTCAAAGGAAGCCGTCAGGGAGGTGGCCGCAGAAATGGCCCGGATCCGGCCGGGCCTTACCATGGACGGAAAGGGATGGGAAGCCTTTCTGAGCTACTACCTGGAGGGAAACAATCCGGCCCTGTTAAAGGACCTGGTCTTTGCGTCGGAGGGAGATCTGTGCAGGGCCTGGTATAAGAAGATATCGGGCTTTACCAAAGTCAAGGGCGTATCCCTGGGCAACTATATCCTGACCCTTTTCGGAGAGAGCCGGGAGAAGGGGCTTTACTGCGTGATCCGGGACGAGGGAGACTGCATCGACTGGAAATAAGCCTCTTTTCGCAGGGCAGGACGCGGCCCGATTTTACATTGAGCCAGGGACTACAAAGTGATAAGATAGTTTTTAACTCCAGGTGCCGGGCAGAGGCAGAAAGGAAATGCTGTGTTTGAGATTTTTGTGGATTCGGGAGCCAATATCCCTGCGGTCTATGTGGAAAAATATAAGATCAACGTGATCCCCTTCATCAACCTGGTGGACGGGAAAAAGGTGCCGGGCTTTGAAAGCGGCCTTACCCAGGAGGAGGAGAGAGAAAAAGGCAGGGAATATTATAACGCCATCCGGGCGGGGGCCCGGGTGCAGACATCCCTCATCAACAGCGGGGAGTTCCGCGAGAACTTCGAGCCTGTCCTCCGGGCCGGAAAGGACGTCCTCTATATCTCCCTCAGCTCCAACATCAGCGGGACCTTCAACGCCGCCAGGATCGCCGCGGCAGACCTGGCGGAAGAGTATCCGGACAGGAAGATCTGCCTGGTGGACTCTCTCAACGCCTCCCTGGCCCAGGGCATCCTTGCCATCTATGCCAGCCAGTTCCGGGAGAAGGGAATCGACCTTTCCCTGATCGCGGACGTCCTGCAGGAGACGGCCCACAGCATGAACGGGGTCTTCACCGTGGAGGACCTCAAATACCTGGCCCATACGGGAAGGCTCCACAAAGGGACCGCTCTGGTGGGAAATCTTCTGAAGGTCAAGCCCCTTCTCTGCGGCAATAAGGACGGCTTTATCGTCCAGTGCGGCATCAAGAGGGGAAGGAAGGCTTCCCTCAACGCCCTGATCGACCTGGTCTGCGATAACGTCGTGGAAGGGGAAAAGCAGATCCTGGGCATCGCCCACGCGGATGCTTATGAGGAATCCCTTTACGTGGTCAAGGGGATCACGGACCGGGTAAAGGTCCGGGAGTTCATCAATACCTCCTACGACTTCTGTACCGGCTCCCATGTGGGGCCCGGGACCATAGCTCTTTTCTTCATCGGCTATGACAGAGAGCAGCAGGGGCGCCTGGCCAACGAGGCCCTGAAGGAAAAAAGGATCTTCTCCCTCCTGGAGGCATGAAGAGACTGTGACAAAAGCCGCATATGCAGAGGATGCCGTCCGGATCCGTCCGGACCGGCATCCTTTTTTCTTTCCAATCCGGACAGAAAGCCCGGAAGGGGAGGCCTTCCGGGCTTTCTTAAAGATGTTTATATAAAAAGTGTTATGGAGACAGTGCTTATTCTTCCCTGCCCAGCCTTGCGTCTTCGGCCGCAGCTTTTTCCTGCATGGCCTGGATGTCCGGGAAGGCGGAATAGATGGCCTTCACGTCCTTCCTGCCCAGGATCTGACGCTCTACATAGTTCCTGGTCAGCATGATCACGACGGGGACGCCTGCCAGGACGCCGATCAGGTTGGGGATGGCCATGAGTCCGTTGAAGGTGTCGGACAGATCCCATGCCAGGGAAAGCTTCATGGTGGCGCCAAGGACGATAAAGAGCACGAAGATGACCCTGTAGATGACGGTGGCAGCGGTGCCGAACAGGTACTCAAAGCCCCTCATGCCGTACTGGGACCAGCCAAGGACAGTGGAGAAGGCAAAGAGCAGGACCGCCACGGCGATGAACTTGGTGCCGAAATTGCCGAATACGGTGGAGAAGGCTTCCGCCACCAGAGCGGTGGAGGCAGATGTAGAGATCATCTCGCCGGTGTCCAGGTTGACGACGCCGGAGGTCAGGATGGCCAGAGCGGTCAGGGTGCAGACCACGATGGTGTCGGCGAAGACTTCGAAGATGCCCCACATGCCCTGCTTGACGGGCTCCTTGATGTTGGAAGCGGAATGGACCATAACGGAGGATCCCAGGCCTGCCTCGTTGGAGAAGACGCCTCTCTTCATGCCCCAGGTCAGGGCCATCTTGACGCCGTAGCCCACGATGCCGCCGCCCACGGCCTTCATGCCGAAGGCGCCCTTGAAGATGGATACGAATACGGCGGGAAGGGTCCCGGCGTGGGCGAATACGATGACCAGGGCGCCGATGACGTAGGCGATGGCCATGAAGGGAACGATCTTTTCCGTAACGGAAGCGATGCGCTTGAGGCCGCCGATGATGACCAGGCCCGCCAGGATCATGAGGGTGATGCCGGTAATGATGGCGGGAATGCCGAAGGCGGAATCCATGTTTGCGGCGATGGTATTGATCTGGGACATGTTGCCGATGCCGAAGGAGGCCAGGGCGCAGAAGGCGGAGAAGAGGATGGCCAGGAAGGCGCCCACCCCTTCAAAGCCCTTTTTGGAGCCCAGGCCGTCCCGCAGGTAGTACATGGCGCCGCCGCACCATTCGTCCTTGGAATTCTTGCGGCGGTAGTAGATGCCCAGGACGTTCTCGGAATAGTTGGTCATCATGCCGAAGAAGGCCACGACCCACATCCAGAAGATGGAGCCGGGACCGCCCGATACGATGGCGGCCGATACGCCGGCGATGTTGCCGGTGCCGATGGTGGCGGCCAGGGCCGTGCACAGAGACTGGAACTGGCTGATGGACTGGTCGTCCGCGGCCGTATGGGCCGTGACGTGCCTGTCGGTAAAGACGGCGCCGATGGTCTTCTTCATCCAGTGGCCGAAGTGGGAGACCTGGAAGAACCTGGTCAGGACAGTCATCAGGATGCCGGTGCCGATCAGAAGGACCAGCATGGGAACGCCCCATACAAAGCCGTTGACGGCGCCGTTTACGTTTGTGACAGTTTCGATGAATGATTGCATAGTTTCCTCCTCATATATCGGCGCTGTAAAGCGCAAAAGTCCGATTCGGCAAAAAAAATGCATGAACGGGAGTACATGCACCTTTGCCTATAGCCACAAGTGCGATACTAGCATACCTTTCTTCCCGGAGCAAACCGGAGAAATTGCATTTTTTGGCGGAAAAACAGGGACATAACAGTAATTATTAACGATATTATCGAATAATACAATAATTATTTCCGAGCATGCGGAAAAACACAGGAAAATCTGCGAATCGGACTCTCTGTTCCGGCGCTGCATAGGGGGCCGGGGAGGGCAGCGGGGCCTGGCGGGGGATTTTGAGAAAGGTTAACAAAGTCCTATGGACACGGCTTTGAAAAGAATGCTATCATATGGTACTGGTCCGGAGAGGCCCTGCCGTGCAGGGATCCCGGCCGGAGACGGGAGATAAGATGTATACTTTCGAAAGCAGGATCCGCTACAGCGAGATCAACGAGGATGAATATCTGTCCATGGAAGGACTGATCGATTATTTCCAGGACTGCTCCACCTTTCAGTCGGAGGACCTGGGGATCGGCATCGATTACCTGAAGGGCATGGATCTGGCCTGGATCGTCAATTACTGGCAGATCGACGTAAGCCGCTATCCCAGGCTGGGAGAGCAGGTGGTCATCGGCACCTCCCCCTATCAGCTCCGGGGCTTTATGGGCCTTCGAAACTTTATGATGGAGACCGCGGAGGGAGAGCGGCTGGTCAACGCCAACTCGGTGTGGTCTCTATTTAATATGAAGAAAATGGTCCCGGCCCGCATTATGCCGGAGATCATGGATAAGTATACGCTCTGTGAACCCTTCGACATGGACTATACCCCCCGCAAGATCCAGGTGCCCGGGGAAGAGAAATGGCTTTCCGTAAGGGAAAAGCCCCCCATGACGGTCCAGGAGCACCACCTGGACACCAACCATCATGTCAACAACGTTCAGTACGTAAGGCTGGCCCTGAGCACCCTGCCCGAAGGACAGGTCATAAAGCGGCTCAGGATCATGTATCAGAAACAGGCCCGCCTGGGGGATCAGATGCTGCCCCGGGCCCTTAAGACATCGGAAAACACCTGGCTGATCCTGCTGAGCGGCAGGGACGGCGGTCCCTTCTGCACGACGGAAGTGACCGTTATATAAAAGAAAAGAGGAACTATGTTAAAACTTGGAGAAAAACAGACTCTTATCGTGGATAAGAAGGTGGAATTCGGCGTCTACCTGGCCGAGAAAAAGGGGGATGAGGAAAGAGTCCTCCTGCCCGGATCCCAGATGCCGGAAGGAACGAAAGTCGGCGACAGCCTGGAGGTCTTTCTGTATAAGGATTCCTCCGACCGCCTGATCGCCACCAGAAAGACCCCCCGTCTGACCCTGGGCCAGGTGGGGTGGCTGAACGTGGCGGCCGTGGGCAAGGTGGGCGCCTTCCTGGACTGGGGCCTGGACAAGGACCTGCTCCTGCCCTTCAGGGAGCAGCCCAGGGCCAGAGTGAGAGAGGGCCAGGAGGTCCTGGTGGCCGTCTATATCGACAAGAGCGAAAGGCTCTGCGCCACCATGAACGTCTATCCCTATCTGCGGACGGACAGCCCCTATAAGACCGGAGACCAGGTCACGGGCGTGGTCTATGAGACCAGCAGCAATTTCGGGACCTTCGTGGCGGTGGATTCCATCTATTCCGCCCTCATTCCCAAAAAGGAACTGGTCCACGACATCCGGATCGGAGAGACCGTTTCCGCCAGAGTCACGGCGGTCCGCCCCGACGGCAAGCTGGATCTGAGCATCCGGGAAAAGGCCTACCTGCAGATGGACAGGGACGGGGAAAAGATCATGGCCAGACTGGAAGCGGCCGGCGGGACCCTTATGCTCTGCGATAAATCCTCCCCCGAGCTCATCCGTCAGCAGATGCAGATGAGCAAGAACGAATTCAAGCGGGCCATCGGCCGCCTCTACAGGGACGGAAAGATCCGGATCGGGGAAGACCGGATCGAAAAAACGCAGGCTTAAAAAGCCTGCCGGGTACTTCAGACCTCCTGTTCGTAATTATTACCAAAAAAATGCATTATTTTTATGGATTTTTATGCCTATATGCCTTAGAATGTAAGAAGGGAAGAATGCTTCTTGTGTTTTTGCACAGAAGCTCGGGGCAATAAAGGTAATAGTTACTGAGGAAAGAGTGGAAGTATATGATTTCGAACCAGGTATTACAGAATACACTTGAAGGGCTGAAGGAGATTTCCCATCTGGAATTTGGAATTATGGACGCAGACGGCAGGGAGGTCTGTGTGACCGCCCCCGTATTTGCGGATGCCTCGGGAGCGATCCCGGACTTTGCGCTTTCTCCTGCGGACTCCCAGTCGGCAGGACCGTTTCAGTTTTTCAAGGTATTTGACGAGCAGCAGCTGGAGTATGTCATCGTAGTCTACGGAGATACGGACAACACCCTGCTGGTGGGCAGAATGGCAGCGTTCCAGATCAAGGGCCTTATGGCGGCCTTCAAGGAACGCTACGACAAGGACAGCTTCATGAAGAACCTTCTGCTGGACAACCTCCTGCTGGTGGATATCTACGGAAGAGCCAAGAAGCTGCATATCGCTGCGGATTCCCAGAGAGTGGTCCTGATCATTGAGGCAGGCCAGGACAAGGAAAAGAACGCCCTGGAGCTGATCCAGGAATACGTGGGGACCACCACGTCCGATTTCGTGACCGCAGTGGACGAAAACAACGTCGTCATCGTACGGGATCTGTCCGATGGCGGCAAACAGAAGGATATTGACAAGATGGCTGCCGGGGTCGAAGCCTACCTGCACAGGATGGGCATGACGAATGTCCGTATCGCCTATGGTACGGTGGTATCCGAGATCAAGGAAGTAAGCCGCTCTTATAAGGAAGCCAAGATGGCACTGGATGTCAGCAAGATCTTCTTCGAGGACCGCAGTGTGATCGCCTACAATGAACTGGGCATCGGCCGCCTGATCTATCAGCTCCCGATCCCCCTGTGCAAGATGTTCATTCGCGAGATCTTCAAGGGCAAGAGCCCCGACGAGTTCGACCAGGAGACCCTGACCACGATCAACAAGTTCTTCGAGAACTCTCTGAATGTCTCCGAGACCTCCAGACAGCTCTTTATCCACAGGAACACCCTGGTCTACCGTCTTGACAAGCTGCAGAAGAGCACCGGTCTGGATCTCCGCGTCTTTGAAGACGCCATTACTTTCAAGATCGCCCTGATGGTCGTCAAGTACATGCGCTATATGGAGCAGTACGACTTTTAAGCAAGGGCAGAAACTATGCTTGGAAAAAAAACCATGGATCACACTGCCGCTTCCGGCAGTGTGATTTTTCTTGAGAACGTTTATAAAAAATACGGAAGAGAAGACCAGGCGCCCGCCCTGGCGGGGGTCTCCCTGAAGGTCCGGAAGGGAGAGTTCGTTTTCGTAACGGGAAGATCCGGCAGCGGAAAGACCACCCTGATCCGGCTCCTGACCAGGGAGCTGAAGGCAGACCAGGGAGAGGTCCGGGTCCTGGACATGGATCTGACAAGGCTCAGAAGGTCCGGCGTCACCGCCCTGAGGCGGCGCCTGGGCATCGTTTTCCAGGACTTCCGGCTCCTGCAGGACAGGACCGTCTACGAGAACGTGGCCCTGGCCCTTCGGGCCCTGGGGACGCCCGGGAACCAGATTAAGGGCAGGGCAGAGGAGGTCCTGGCGGAAGTGGGACTTTCGGACAAAAAGGATGCCATGCCCGGCCAGCTCTCCGGAGGAGAGCAGCAGAAGGCCGCTCTGGCCAGGGCCCTTTCGGGCCATCCAGAGATCATTCTGGCCGACGAGCCCACCGGCAACCTGGACCAGGACAGCGCCAGAGAGATCATGGCCCTTCTCTATAAGGTCTACCGGGAAGGGACCACCGTGCTGGTGGTGACCCATAACCGGGAGATCGTAAAGAGGATGCAGATGAGAGTGATCACCATGGAGGGAGGCCTTGTGGTCAGCGACCTGGAAAAGGCTCCCGGCGGAAAGGGGTGAGAGCATGGGAAATGCGGTCAAAGGGGGATTTTCCCACCTTTTCAGAAACAGATGGTATTCCCTGGCTTCCATCCTGACGGTCTCGGTGTGTATCTTCCTCTTCGGCATGTTCTATACCATCCTGGCGGACCTGCAGGAGACCCTGGCAGCGGCCAGGGAGGAAGTATCGGTGGTGGTCTTCTTTGAGGAAGGGACCACGGAAGAGGAGATCCTTGCCTTCAAGGGCAGGCTGGAAAAAAGACAGGAAGTGGCGGGCGTTTTATATACTTCCGCCGAGGAAGCCTGGGCGGGCTTTTCCCAGTCCTATCTGGGAGACGGCGGAGAAAGCTTTAAGACCAACCCCCTGAAGGATTCGGCCAGCCTTCAGATCCGCATGGAGGACCTGGGGGCCCAGGGAGACCTGGTGGCCTATCTGGAAAACCAGTCCATGGTGCGCTCTGTCCGGTATTCCCGGGCTGCGGCGGAGACTCTTTTCGGGGCGGGGAACCTCCTGACCATGTCTGCCGCGGGCGTTGTGGGGATCCTTCTTGCGGTATCGGCCTTTCTGATCAGCATGACCATCACCGTGGGCATCGTTTCCAGAAAGGAAGAGATCGAGATCCTCAAGTACATAGGCGCTTCGGACTTCTTCGTCTGCGGCCCCTACGTGACGGAGGGACTTCTGATCGGCCTCATCGGGGCCCTGCTGCCCCTGGGCGCGGTCTGGTATATCTATGACAGGGCGGTCCTCTATATAGGACAGAACTACACGCTGGTCTATTCACTGATGCGGTTTCTTCCCGCAGAGACCCTCTTCAGGACCCTGGTCCCCGTATCTCTGGGACTTGGCATGGGGATCGGCCTTCTGGGGAGTCTTCTCACCGTCAGAAAACATTTAAAGGTATAAGGCAGGAAAAAATGAGCGATTCAAACGGCTATTATGATTTTGAAGAACAGAGCCCGGCCCGGCAGGAGGAGAAAAAGGAGCAGTTCTGGAAGGGACTGGCCCTGGGACTTGCCGTGGCGGCGGCAGTGGCGGTGATCCTGACGGTCATGAACGTACAGACCAGCCTCCAGGCCAGAAAGATCCGGGATCTGTACAACGAAAAACAGCAGGAGGCATCGTCCGCCGCTCCCGGAGAAGAGAGCGCCAGGGACCGGAAGATCCGGCTTCTGGAGGACTATATAGACGCCTACTATTACAAGTCGGAGGAAGTGGACCAGGAGGAAAGGGCGGAAGGCCTCTACAAAGGACTTCTGGAAGCCCTGGAGGACCCCTACTCCGTCTATTATACCCCCGAGGAATTTGCGGCCCTGAATTCGGAGCTGGCCGGGTCCTATTCGGGAATCGGAGCCTATATAGGCATGGATCCCGATACCGGAGCCCCCATGATCACAGGCGTATTCAGGGAAAGTCCCGCCAGCGAGGCCGGCCTTGCCAACGGAGACTACTTCGTGGAGGTGGACGGGACCAACGTGACGAACATGTCCACGGACCAGGTGGCATCCCTGGTCCGGGGAGAAGCCGATACAAAGGTCCATCTGAAGATGCTGCGGGACGGGGATTTCCTGGAGGTGGACGTCACAAGACGTGAACTGGACGTGCCCACCGTGGAGTGGTCCATGCTGGAGGAAGAGGGAAAGATCGGCTATATGCAGATCACCCAGTTCACCCAGACCACGGCGGAACAGTTTAAAAAGGGCCTGCAGGAGCTGGAGGACGCCGGCATGGAAAAGATGATCCTGGATCTGAGAGGCAATCCCGGCGGCACCGTCTCGGCCGTGGTGGGCGTGGCCGGGGAGATCCTGCCCCGGGGCCTGGTCTTTTACGTGGAGGCCAAAGACCCTTCCACCGGAGAGCAGGAATACACCTGTCCCGGCGCGGACTTTGACATTCCCCTGGCGGTCCTGGTCAACGGCTACTCCGCCTCCGCTTCCGAGATCCTCTCGGGGGCCATTCAGGACGCGGGCGCGGGCACCGTCATGGGCACCCAGACCTTCGGCAAGGGCGTGGTCCAGACGGTCTTTGAGCTGGAAGACGGCTCAGGGGTCAAGCTGACCATAGGAAAGTACTTTACCAGGGGCGGCCAGGACATCAACGAAAAGGGCATCACTCCGGACATCCTCTCGGAGCTGGATGCGGACCTCTATGAGAAAGAGGGCATCGACTCCCAGCTGCGGGACGCGGTGGACTTTTTGAACGGGAAAGTCGAAGAGGAAGAGCTGAACGCTGCTATGGCTTCGTAAGTGCCATGGCTTTATAGATGCCATGGCTTCTTAACAGGAAGCGTACGGACAGGGCGAAGGCTCCGGATTACAATAAGAATGCAGAAAGGAAGACCATGGGAAACGACTGCGATACATGTGCCTTTTATGTCTACGACGAGGACTATGAGGAATATCTCTGCGACATAGACATGGACGAGGACGAATATGCCCGCTTTCTCCAGGACCGGCACCAGCACTGCCCCTACTACCGCAACGGCGACGAATACGCGGTGGTCCGGCATCAGATGTAGAAGGCTGGAAGCGGCGGAAAAACGCAAGTTTTAAGCATTTGGGGCCCTATTGCATGGTCCGCAAAATCAATCTATGGTATAATTACCCTACGAAACTACAGGTGATCGGGCAGAACACTTGGCGTGAATCATCCGGCGCGGGGCCGGGAAAAATACAGGAGGTATATTATGGGATTTTTAATGGCAGCAGGTGCATCCATCGCTTCCGTCCTGGGAGACCAGTGGAAGGAGTATTTTTACTGCAGCGACATGGGGAACGACATCCTTGTCAGAAAGGGTGAGCACCACACCGGCAAGAGCGGCCTTCTGAACAGAGGCGGTGCCGACAACATCATTACCAGCGGCTCCACCGTGGTGGTCAATGAAGGCCAGTGCGCCATCATCGTGGACCAGGGCGCCATCGTAGACGTCTGTGCAGAGCCCGGCGCATTCACATACGAAGCCGGCTCTCCCAGCATCTTCTCCGGCAGCCTGGGCGAGAGCATCAAGGAGTCCTTCAACCGCTTCAAATACGGCGGCGTCGCTCCCAGGGACCAGAGGATCTATTACTTCAACATCAAGGACATCATCGGCAACAAGTACGGCACCGCTTCACCGGTCCCCTTCCGCGTTGTCGACAGGAACATCGGCCTGGACGTGGACATCACCATCAAGTGCTTCGGTGAGTATTCCTTCCGTCTGGCAGACCCCATCCTTTTCTATAAGAACATTTCCGGCAACGTAGCTTCCGTCTACACCAAGGATCAGATCGCATCCCAGCTCAAGAGCGAGCTCCTGACACAGCTGCAGCCCGCTTTCGCAGAGATCTCCGAGATGGGCATCCGCTACAGCGCCCTGCCCGGACATGCGGATGACCTGGCCAGGATCCTCAACGAGCTGCTCTCCGACAGCTGGGGCAAGACCTACGGCATCCAGATCGTTACCTTCGGCGTCAATTCCGTAAAGGCACCCGAAGAAGACGAGAAGATGATCAAGGAACTGCAGAAGACCGCTGTTTACGGCAACGCTCAGTACGCGGCAGGCGCAACGGCCCAGGCTTATGCCCAGGCTATGCAGGACGCGGCCAAGAACCCGAACGGTGCCATGATGGGCTTTGCAGGCCTTAACATGGCACAGGGCGCAGGCGGCATGGCAACCGCCGGCCTCTTCAACGCGGCGGCCCAGCAGCAGGCTCCCCAGCAGGCAGCCCCTCAGCAGGCGGCTCCCCAGATGGCACCCGCAGGCTCCTGGACCTGCCCCAACTGCGGAACCACAGGCCTGACCGGCAAGTTCTGCGGCGAGTGCGGCACTCCCAGACCGGCAGCAGGCCCCTGGACCTGCCCTACCTGCGGAACCGAAGGCCTGGAAGGCAAGTTCTGCCCCAACTGCGGAACCAAGAGACCCTGACCTGCGGCAGGATCCGCCATACTTTTACAGTCCTTAGACACAACATTACTTGACGCTTAAGAAAAGGGCACAGAAACAAAAACTGTGCCCTTTTTTCTTTTGCTCCGACGCTTTCGAAAGAGCGCCTGGGGAGAAGAAGATGGCACAGGAGGCAGCGGATGCAAAGATTCAGACCCTCTTATTTCATGCTGGTCCCCACCATGGCCTGCCAGGCTTCCTGCCGTTACTGCTTTGCCAGAAAGCAGGGAGAGGTGATGACGCAGGAAACCTTTCTGAAAGCGGCGGACTTTATGGAACGCACAGGGCCTTTGGAAGAAAAGATCCATGTGGTCTTTCATGGGGGGGAACCCCTGCTGGCGGGGGCGGACTTTTACGAAATGGCCCTGCCCCTCCTGAAAAAGCGCTTCGGGGCAAGGCTCAGTCTCTCCATCCAGTCCAATCTCTGGGCCCTGAACGGGCCGGAGGGAGACCGTCTCCTGGAGCTTCTCTTTCTCTACGACGTATCGGTGGGGACAAGCCTTGACGGATACCGGGAAATGTGCGACTCCCAGCGGGGAGAGGGCTACTACGAAAGGACTACCGCCGCCATAGAAAAGCTGAAAAAGTACGGGATCCCCGCGGGAAAGATCTGCACCTTCGGAAGGGAAAACGCGGATAAGGCCAGACGGGTCTTTGAAGAGGCGGAGGGAAGCTATGCCATTCACGGGGCGGTCCCGTCTCTTGCGGGTGCATGCGCCGAGGGCGATCCCCTGACCCTGACCCCGGAGGAAATGGCCCGGGTCTACCTCGACAGCTATGAGGCCTGCAGGGAAGATCCCGCACACGCCCGTATCTCCACCATAGACGCCATGGCGAAGGCCTGCCTGCGGGGAGAGAGCAGCCTGTGCACCTTCCGGGCCTGCCTGGGACGCTTTGCGGCCATCGGCCCCGGCGGGGACATTTACTCCTGCCAGCGCTTTACCGGCCTGGAGGGCTTTTCCCTGGGAAACGTCATGGACGATCCCACGGAGGCGACCATCCTGAAAAGTCCTGCCTTTCTCCGCCTTAAGGAAAAGCAGGAGGGCATGAAGGAAGCCTGCGGAGACTGCAGCCATTTCTCCTGCTGTCAGGGCGGCTGCCTGTACAGCACCTTCGCGGGAGGCGGAGACAGGGATCCCTACTGCAGCGCCTATAAGGAAGTCTTTGGCCGCATGAAGCGGGATATGGCCCTGGAAATGGCTGCCCGGATGAAGCGGCAGCTGACGGGAGAAGAGGACAAGGTCGAAGATACGCCCCTTCTTTCCATGGCCGGAGACCGGCCCCATCCCTATGACAGGAGGATGGCTCTGGAAAGGTTCCGGGAGGCGGCAGAGCTGGGAAAGAAAAGAGGAGACCTGACGGCCCGGGTGAAAGAGCTGAAGGAGGAGGACCTTTTCACCTACGGCCGGAACCGCATAAACGGCCTCTTTCTGAACATCACCTACAGGTGCCCCCTGCGCTGCAGCCACTGCAGTGCCAACACGGGAAGCGTTGACTCGAAGGAGCTGAGCCCGCAGCGGTTTGCGGGCATTGCCCGGGAAGCGGCGGCGGCCGGCTTTAAGGAAATCGAATTTACGGGGGGAGAGCCCTTTGTCTATCCCGGCTTTGACCGGCTGATGGAACTGCTGGCAGAGGTGGACCGAAGAGGGACCCGTTTTGTCCTCCGTACCTCCTTCGGCTATGACATTCCCCCGGAGCGGATCCGCTCCGCCTGCCGCCTCTTCGACAAGGTGATCGTCAGCATGGACGGGGACGAAGCCTTCCACGACAGGAGAAGGGGAAAGGGCGTATATAAAAAGGCCCTGGAAAACCTGCGCCTTGCCATGGAGACTCCCGGAAGGCGCTGCAGCTTCGGCCTCTGGGCCGTCCTGTCCGCCCGGGAGCGCCTTGGAAAGGAAGGGAGAGCGGTCCGGGACCTGGCTGAGGAGCTGGGAATCCGGGAAGTGACCTTCCGGCCCCTTCTTCCCCTGGGCAGAGGGTGCGGGGCCCGCATGGAGACCCTGGAGGACATAGAGGTCAGGATCCCCCGCGCCTTCCGGCCCAGGTACACCTGCGGCATCGGCAGCAACATGACCGCAGAGCCCAACGGCGACGTCTATCCCTGCTACGCCTGGTGCGCCGAGGGAAAGCGCCTGGGAAATCTGGGGACAGAGGATATGGAGACCATCCTGGGACGGGGAGACCTTTTCCGCTACCGTCTTCATGACGTGGACAGCAACGAAAAGTGCTCCGGGTGCGACGTGCGCTACCTGTGCGGAGGTATGTGCAGGTCCTGGGTCAGCAATAAGCAGGATCCGGATTCCGGAGACTTTATCTGCGATAAATACAGTTATTACAAAAGGATGGCGTCTCTGGCGGATCTGCCGGCAGAGGGATAAATGGGCGCCCCGGGCAGGAGGGAGAATGAAAAAGAGAGGACACAGATCTGTCAGTGCCGGTTTTGCGGTCAGGGCCCTGGGCTTTATACCCGCCGCCCTGCTGGTGGAGCTTACGGCGGAGTTTTTCCAGATCCTGGACCTGTATATCGTAACGCCCGGCCGGCCGGGCTTTGTCGGATTCAGGATCTTTTATTTTCTCCTGGTCCTGTATGCCGGCGGGGTGGTAAAGGCCGCCGCGGATGATTTCCACAGGGAAGCCCCGGCCAGATGCTTTATCCTGATGGTCTGCAATGCGCTCTTCGCCGGCGCTCTGATCCTGGTGCTGAACCTGGCGGGAGACTCTTTACTGGAAATCGAAGGACCCGGGTTTCTGATGCTTGCCGACTGCCTGTCTGCGGTGGTCCTGGGAGGGCTCTCCGCTTTTAAATATGTTTCGGCCGGCAGAGCGTATGTATCGGAGCATCTGGACGAGCTGTCCTGGTACCCCGAAGACAGAGAGATCCTGATCCGGTATGCCCTGATGGGAAGCAGGACCGCTCAGGACAAGCTGCCCTGGCCCGAAGAGAAGGAGACCCTCAGGGCCGTCGCTTTAAGGGATAAGGATCCCGGGAACCGGGCAGGGGCGCTGCAGAAACTGCCTTACCCGGAAGAAAGGGAGACCCTGGTCCGGGCCGTCATGCAGGATGAGGACAGGGAGATCCGCTGGCAGTGTCTGGAAAAGATGCCCTGGCCGCAGGAGAAGGAAGCCTTTCTCAGCTTTATAGAGGACTGTGAAAAAACACTGTCCCTGGTCCATCAGAACAAAGTCGGGGAGGATGCGGCGAAAACGGCAGAAAGGCTGATGGAACTGTACAGGCGGACCGGCTCGTCAAAGACCCTGATCAATCTTCATAAGGGAAGCAATCCTCACAGAGACAATGTTTCCCATTATGATGAGGGCGACGACTACTATCCTTCCTGCACGGAATTTACTGATGAACACATAGACGAACATGCTGATTACACCACGCATGACGACGCAGCGCACGATGACTACTTTGTCATCGGCCGCCAGGACGTTCAGGAGGCAGGGAAAGACGGGAGGAGAGAATGAAAAAGAGAGGTTACAGATCTGTCAGTGCCGGTTTTGCGGTCAGGGCCCTGGGCTTTATACCCGCCGCATTGCTGATCGAGCTGGCAGGGCAGCTGCTCCAGATCCTGGATCTTTATATATTTACGCCCGGAAGGCCCAGCTTTATGGGACTCAGGCTCTTTTATTTTTTCGCGGTCCTGTTTGCTGCGGCCTTGCTGCGGGCCGCTCTGGATGAAGTGGACGATAAAGCCCCATTCAGGTTCTTTCTCCGGATGGCCAGGAAAGCAGTTCTTGCGTCCGCAGGCATTCTGGTCCTGAACATAGTGGCATTCACTGCTTTCGATCTCAATGAGCCCGGCTTTCTGCTGTCTGCCGACTGTCTGGCTGCGGTGATTCTTGGAGGGATCTACGCTGCCAGATATATTTCTGCCGGCAGAGAGTATGTATCGGAGCGCCTGGACCAGCTGTCCTGGTATCCGAAAGACAGAGAGAACCTGGTCCGGTATGCCCTGATGGGAAGAAGGATCGCCCAGGACAAGCTTCCCTGGCCCCAGGAGAGGGAAACGATCCGGAGCGTCGCACTCAGTGATAAGAATCCGGAAAACCGGAAAGCGGCCCTGGACAGGCTTCCTTACCCCGAGGAGAAGGAAACCCTCCGCGGGGCTGCCCTGACAGATGAGGACCCGGGCAGCAGGGCCGCCGCCGTAAAGAAACTCCCCTATCCCGAAGAAAGGGAAGCCCTCCTGACCATAGGTGCGGAGGATCGGGATCCGGGGAACAGGGCATCTGCCCTGGAAAAGCTGTCCTGGCCCGAGGAGAGGGAGAGTCTGATCAGGGCCGTCCTGGGGGATGAGGACAGGGATGTCCGCTGGCAGATCCTGCAGAAGCTCCCCTGGCCCATCGAGGACAAGGTCTATCTCAGTTTTATAAAGGACTGCGAAAAGACCCTGACGGCCGTCCATCAGAATAAGGTGGAAGCGGAAGTGACAAAGGCGGCAGACAGGCTGATGGAGCTGTACAGGCGGACCGGGTCATCAAAGGCTCTGGTCAATCTGCACCAGGGAAGCAATCCCCACAGAGACAGCCAGATCCATGATGACAGCCATGATGATTACTATCCCTCCTGTACGGAATTCACGGATTACAACGACGAACACACGGATTCCTCCAGTCATTCCGACCAGGCGCACGACGACTACTATGTTGTCAGAATACCCGGCCGTAAGGGAAGGTGACGCCGGGAAGGCGGTTTTTCAGGAAACAGATGCAGGGCACAGATCCTAAGGATCCGTGCTCTGTTTTCTTTTGCCCCCTGCCCGCCGGGAGGGGCGGCCCCGGCCGGGAGAGGGGACAAATCGGCTTTTTTGGTGTTCCGTATTTAAAATATGTATGGTATACTGTATAGACCTTGTTCGAATACACGTTCTAGAGAGGGCGCGGGGAGCGCGCTTCGGAGGAATCCATGGATCATTTTGTACTGCATTCCGAATACCAGCCTACGGGTGACCAGCCCCAGGCCATAGAAGCCCTGGTAAAAGGCTTTAAAGAGGGAAACCAGTTCCAGACCCTTCTGGGGGTCACCGGATCCGGCAAGACCTTTACCATGGCCAACATCATCGCGGCCCTGAACAGGCCCACCCTGATCATCTCCCACAACAAGACCCTGGCGGGCCAGCTCTACGGGGAGATGAAGGAGTTCTTCCCAGAGAACGCGGTGGAATACTTCGTATCCTACTATGATTACTATCAGCCCGAGGCCTATGTGCCCTCCTCCGATACCTACATCGCCAAGGACTCTGCCATCAACGACGAGATCGACAAGCTCCGCCTGTCCGCCACCGCCTCCCTGGCGGAGCGCAGGGACGTGATCGTGGTGGCTTCCGTCTCCTGCATCTACGGCCTGGGCAGCCCGGATGAATTCAAGGGCATGTCCATTTCCCTTCGTCCCGGCATGGTAAAAGACAGGGACGAAGTCATAAAGGACCTGATCGCCACCCAGTACACCCGGAACGACATGGTCCTGGAAAGATCCAACTTCCGGGTCCGGGGGGATACCCTGGAGATCTGCCCCGCCCAGGGCGGGGACTACCTGATCCGGGTGGAGTGGTTCGGGGACGAGATCGACAGGATCTGCGAGGTGGAGCAGCTGACCGGCAGGATCCACGCCACGCTGGAGCACGTCATGATCTGGCCGGCCTCCCACTACGTGGTGCCCCAGGAAAAGATCAATCAGGCCTGCGACAACATCGAAGAGGAGCTGCGGGAGCGGATCAGGTACTTCAAGGGCGAGGACAAGCTGCTGGAAGCCCAGCGCATTTCCGAGCGCACCAACTTTGATATAGAAATGATGCGGGAGACGGGCTTCTGCTCCGGCATCGAGAACTACTCCCGTCATCTGAACTTCATGCCTCCGGGGGCTCCGCCCCTGACCCTCATGGACTTCTTCGAGGGAGAATATCTGATCATCGTGGACGAGTCCCACATGACCATTCCTCAGATCGGGGCCATGTACCACGGGGACCGGTCCCGCAAGACCACCCTGGTGGAAT
>CAMOGQ010000044.1 GCA_946614165.1 uncultured Lachnospiraceae bacterium | reverse complement strand
CAAAGCGAAGATTTAATCAATAAAACAGCAGTTATTTTCGTTAACTAGTATAATAAGGATCAAACTCATGATTTAACAATGCTCCATATGGGCTTTACATCATTTCTACTCTGCATGGGGCAGAGTGCCACGAACCCTTAAGTGTGTGCTGTGTCAATGCCCTATACGGGCTCTAAATCATTTCTACCAGCACAGACCTCTACACAGGTGCATTTATTGACTGTGTGTCAATGCCCTATACGGGCTCTACATCATTTCTACGCACAGTATGAAGCATCTCTGCAGAAAATAAGAGAAGCGTGTCAATGCCCTATACGGGCTCTACATCATTTCTACCTGGCCAAGGTCATTCTGTCTCCCAAGCTGAGGGATGTGTCAATGCCCTATACGGGCTCTACATCATTTCTACGTGAGGGCAATAGTATGAAAAAAAGATAATATATTATATGTGTCAATGCCCTATACGGGCTCTACATCATTTCTACGGTACCCCTTTACGAACGGCTTATTTCCGCCATTTTTCATGGGTGTTTCTGCAGGTATTTTTCAGAATATTCTGATAAATGTCGATTCAGCCATTCGTTTTTCAGTCTGTTCATATTTCGTTCATAAATGCTGCTTAAGACTGACTTTAATAAACCCGCATTCCTTTCAGAATCCCGGCACTCAAGCCATATCTGTCTGCATTTCCTCTCCGAAACACCCTGATAAAAGCAGCTCCCGCCTGCCAGCTGTCGAAACTGCTCACATGCGCTCCGCGGGCATCCGTGCAGACAAATGACCTGATGGTCATCCCTTTTCTGATTCAATAATACATTGCTGTGCCTGAGATTTCAACGACAAGCATTGTGTAATGAAAGACCTGTTACGTCTCCTGCTGCCCTCTATTGCTTAAATCAGCAGTAACCCCGATCAGTATTAATAAGCGCCGGCTGCTGGTTTGACGATATTCATTATCTGCAGCGGACCGGCGGCAGGTATTATTGGTCACATCTTCAGGGAGACTCATATTCAGGCCGCGCCTTTTTTTCATCGATTACAATCCTGACGGACCTTTCCGGCTGTTTATAACACCATCATTCCGCATCAGGCTCCGCAGATAACTCTACTGCAAAGTGAAAGAATTTTGCTTCTATCCTTCCCTGCAGCGATATCTTCTGCTTTATTCATCGCTGCCTCTGTTCCCTGACGAATCTCGAAATCCGGACATCAGAGAGAATCCTCCGGCTAAGAAAGACTGAGAAATATACATGTTTACGACCTTCGGCAGCATCATTCCAGGAGTGCGCTGCAAAGCCTGCGCTCTGCCTTTTTGTTCTTCCATACGCATGTAAAAAAAATACTGTTTTGCCCGTCATCCGCATCGCCTTCTTTCTATTACCCGCTGTACAGCATTTGCTTACTTTCTCCGGCATTCTGATGACATGAGATGGTAAAAGAATTATAAAAGCAGAGTAATAATCCGAGACGCCTCTGCACCTGCATGCAGATTCAGTATTTTTCGTGGTTCATATTCATGCTGCTCCTGTGCCGGAAGATCAGCAGGGCCTTTCCGCCGTTTTAATTGAAAGAGATCCTGTCCTTCGTTTTAGTTCTCCGCCCTGCTGGATCCGTCGCGGTAGTCCAGGACAATGCCTGGCTGGACGTTGTAGACAAAGGCGCAAAAGCAGACGCTCCTTCCCCTGTCCTCCACAGACCAGGCTTCCATAATGACGCCCCGGCAGAGCAGTTCGTTTCCCTCAAATACGGGCGTTACCCTGTAGAGCACGTGGAAATCCGTATCCCAGAGATAGTCCATGACCTCCTTCTCGAAGGGGAGCATTCCGTGCACGTTGAAATACCTTGTCCCGGTGATCAGGTCTTTCTCGTTGGCCCCCTGACCCGTCAGGCTGTAGGCGATGAGGTGGCACCTGTGATAGAGAAAGGGCGGATCCGAGTCGATGATCCCCTTGTATCTGATCTGGTGCCAGCCGGAGGGACGGACCCTTCCCATGTCCTCCCTCTCCTCCGTGGTCATCATATGGGCGTCCAGTAAAGCTCTGGCAGGTCCGCACCGGCCCAGGCTGTCCAGGCTGCTGTATTCCTGGCCCTGAAAATCCGCCTTTTCCGGGTCAAAAAAGGGCCTGTCCCCGTTCAGGGTATAAAAGGGCTCTCCCTTCCAGGCAGGGACGTCCAGAGTAATCTCTTCTCCGCTTCCCAGGGATACCTGAAGGCCCGGGATGGCGGTGTTTCCTCCCGCTCCCGGCATGAACCTCCTGACCAGGTAAAGCATGGCAAAGAGGGCTCCTATGAAAACAACCCTTGCCAGAAACAGGCCAAGCTCCCTGAGCCTTCTTTTCGCCTTCAGGCGCTTATCCTGCTTTATCCGATCCATGTGACTTCATTACCCTTTCTGGGAAGAGGATCTCTGACAGGGGCGCCGGATGCGGGCCATCCCAGGGCCAGGGCGCCGAAGACCCTCTCGCCTTCTTTCATTCCCAGCTCCCTTTCCAGTAAAAGCAGCTTTTCGTCCTCATTCAGCCACTTGAGCTGATTGATCCAGCAGCTTCCCAGATCCAGGGCATTGGCCATGAGCATCATATTCTCCAGGGCACAGGATATATCCGCCAGACTGTTTCCGTAGTCTTTTCTGTTGGCCGCAAGGATCAGGACCGGGGCATTGTAGTGGAAGACATACTTTCCACCCTTTGAAAGTCTTATGGAGTTTGCCATGGAGGGGTACATGCCCTCCGTGATCTCCATGCCGGCAAAGGCCTCCCTGACAAGGACGGCAAGCTTATCCAGGATCTCCCTGTCCTGAATGACCAGGAAATGACTGGTCTGGCTGTTGCCTCCGCTGGGAGCGTAGCGTCCCGCTTCCAGGACCATCTCTGTCAGGGCGCGGTCCACAGGGCTTTCCTTAAAGGATCTGGTGCTTCTTCTGGACCGGATGAAATCCAGCATATCCTGCCCGCTTTTCAGCTCTCTCATAATTTCCCGCCTTTCTTCTTCATATCCTCCAGCCTCTTCTCCAGGACTCCGATCTGCTCATCCAGCTCCCGGATCAGGGCAAGGAGGCTCTCTCTTCTTTCCTTAACGGCGTCCTCATCCTCCAGGAAGAACTTATAGAGGTAAGGCCTCGTCTCCTTGATCTCCCGGATCTCCGCTTCCAGAGACGCAACCGAAGCAAGAAGACCGTCCCTTATCTTTCTGAGCCTTGCCAGATCCTCCGGACTGTCCCCCGCCCTTTCCGGGAAGATCTCCGCATCCAGAAGGTCTGATATCTCCTGGAGCCTGTCTATGTCTTCCTCTTTGTAAGCTCTGACCGCATCCCGGAAAAGAGCCTGCTGTTCCTTTGTGACGTCCGGATTCATATCGGGGTGCAGGAGCTTTACGATCTTCCTGTAAAGGCTTTTCAGCCTTTCCATAAAAGAAGGGCCGGATGCCGCATCCTCCCCTTCGGAGATCTTCTTCCGGTCCGGATCCTGATCCTCACTGCCGCTCTCCGTCTCCTTCTCTTTTTCCTTTGCTCTTTCTTTCCGTTTCTTCTCTTCCCAGTCGGTCCTCTTTTTTCTGCGCCTTTTCTCTTCCTCTTCCTCCTGCCGGATCTTTTCCGCCCTGTCTTTCAGGTCCTCTTCATAGATCCGGGATTCTTCCCTGACCCTTTCTTCTTCCCTGGCGAAGTCTGGTTTTTCCCGCCGGTTGAGAAGGGCCTGCAGGGCTTCCAGAAGGCTCTTCAGCTGCAGGATCCTGAACCTTTTCATCAGGACCGTCAGCTCCAGGACTCCGATCTTCCGGTTGTATTCCGCTTCCAGCTCCCGGCAGATCCTGAGCTTTAAATCATCCCGCTCCGCGGTGAGGGCCGCCGCCTTTTCCCTGAGCTCTCTGATCTCCTTCTTAAGTTTTTCCAGTTCCCCTTCGGCCGGAACCACTTCCTGGGGGAGGGCCTTGGTCAGTGCCGCTTCCTGTTCCATCATAAGACGTCTCTGCTCCTTCTTATACCTGCCTTTTCTTCCAGTCCTGCCAGGGCCTCCATGCTCTCATAGTAATGTCTGAGAGCATTTCGGATCAGCCAGAGGTCTCTTTCCTCCTTAAGGCTCTCCCTGTCCAGGTAAAGAGACAGATCCAGGACCCAGCCGGCCAGGTCAAAGATTCCTTCTGTCCATTCATAAAGATGCTCCGGAGGCCTTCCCGCATCCGACAGGCGGATATACATGGCCCTGACACGCTTTGCCCAGGGTCCGTAACGCTCCTTCAGCTCTGCTGTGGATATCAGGCCGTTTTCCGTCTCCTGCAGGTCCCGGATAAAGGTCTCCGCCATTTCAACGATCCCCGAAAGCAGCTTTCCGTATTCCGAAAGGCAGACCTCTCCGGTCATTTCTCTGCATTGCATCTCTTTCAGCATGGAGTAGGAAATATTCCTCTGTACCAGGATGCCGTCCGTGACATGACTGTGTCTGTCCTCTCTGTAATAGCGCCTTTTCATCTCAGGGCTTCCTGCCCAGATGCATACGGCAAAGTAAAGGCTCTCCCCCAGGTCACTCCGGTCCCCGGCAAAATAACACCATACGGCTCCGGTCTCCTTCCCCTTAAGGCGCCTGTTACCGGGATAGAGTCTTTCCTCCGGCATTTCCAGAAGGCTTAAGACAATCTCCCAGGTCATGGCGGCAAGCGTCTCATCCTTTACCTCTTTTGGTCTGCTGCCCCCGCTTTTTCCTCCGTCCGCCCTTCCCTTCGGGATAACAAAGACGCAGAGGCGCCTTGCATCGGAAGCGTTCATGGGCTTTACCGAAACTGCCAGGCAGGAAGAGGTCTCAAAGGATACGGGGATCTTTTCCCTCTCCGGAGCGTCTTTCACAGGAAAGAAAAGAGTCCCGCCCATGGCGCTTCGAAAGACGGGATGCTGGGCCTTTTCCGGGTGCCTCCTGTTCCAGAGTTCCATCCGAAAGGCCGTTTCATCGAACAGGTCCTGGAGGGAGATCCTGCCCCTTCTGACCAGTCTCTTTTCCTCCGAGGCACGGGTAAATGCCAGGGTAAAGACGCTGGCTCCTCCCGCCTCCGAAAGCCTGGACTTCTGGTCTGCCGCCGAGGAAGCCATGACAGCGATCCCTCTTCCCGCGAAGTCCGACAGACTCTCTTCCAGGTCCGGAAGAGGCTGCTCAGGCACCAGGAAGTTTCCGGCATGGCAGCAGTCCAGGATCATAAGAACGCTTTTACAGGGAAGCTCTGCCATAAAGGCGATCACGGACCGGAGGCTGACCGGGCCGTCCGAAAAGAAAAGACTCTTTCCGTTCCCGTGGCCTGAGAAGTAAAAGACAAGGACATCCTCCCTCTGAAGCAGCCTCTGAAAGGATGCCATGGAAAGAGCCAGGTCCTCTGCCCTTATCCGCAGGCCTTCCTCTTCTCCCGGGACCCGGATGTTCTCTTCCTGGATCTTCAGATTTGTCTCCAGGGCCTTCCGCATCAGGGACAGATCCGCGGAGGCTGATGCAAGGTCCGGCAGGGAAAGACCGCTGTAATCTTCTATTCCCAAAAGCAGTGCGTATACGGCCAAGTCTCTCCCTCCTTCAGTATTCCTTCATCTTCCTTCCAGGCACCATCTTATCAGAAAGCGGCCGCCCTGAACAGAAGGCCCCGGATCCCTCCTCTATTTCATTATTTCTTCCTCTGCAGAACTGCCCGGAAGGCGCGGAAAGCCCTGCCTGCTTCCTGTCACTTCCGGAAGCAGGCAGGGCCTTTGATTTTATGCCGGGCAGATACCGTATCAGGTCCCTGCCGGAGAATGCTCTTTATAGATCTGGGCAAGACCGCCGTGGGCCGTCTCTCTGTATTTTTCATTCAGGTCCAGTCCGGTCTGATACATGGTGGCTACCACATCGTCGAAGGAGATCTTTCTTGTGGCGTACAGGAAACGGGACAGGTTGACGGAGCTCAGGGCACGCATGGCGGCTACCGCGTTTCTTTCGATGCAGGGGATCTGGACCAGTCCGCCCACCGGGTCGCAGGTGAGGCCCAGGTTGTGTTCCATGGCGATCTCCGCGGCATATTCGATCTGGTCGATGCTCAGGCCGTAGAGCTGGGCCACCGCTGCCGCCGCCATGGAGCAGGCGGATCCGATCTCTGCCTGGCAGCCGCATTCCGCTCCGGAGATGGAAGCGTTGGTCCTGATCACGTTTCCGATCAGGCCCGCCACTGCCAGGGCGTCCAGGATCTCCTCTTCCGGAAATCCCCTGTCCTCCTGCATGTAGTAGAGGATGGAGGGAAGCACGCCGCAGCTGCCGCAGGTAGGAGCCGTGACCACCAGATTTTCGGCGGCGTTCTCCTCGCTGACCGCATAGGCGTAGGCGGCGATGACACGGTTCATGGTCACGTCCGCGCTTTCGTTGTAGCAGCGCTTGTGATACAGGTATTTTGCCTTCCTGGTCAGCTTCAGGCCTCCGGGCAGAATGCCTTCCGCTTCAAGTCCCCGCTCCACGGCGCTGCGCATGGCCTGCCAGACCGTCTTCAGATAGTCTCTGAGCTGATAGCCCTCCAGGATATAGATCAGCTGCAGGATGCTGATCTTCTCCTGGTTGCAGAGAGAGACGATCTCGGAAAAGCTGTTCTGGGGGTAGACCTCCTTATCCTCCTCGGAGGACTCGTTTTCGATCCGGATGGAGCCTCCTCCGATACTGAACATCCTGACAGAGGCGATCTTCCCGCCTTCTTTAAAGGCTTCGAACTTCATGGTATTGGGATGGGGCAGGTCCCTGGTATCCCGGTCAAAGACGATCTTTGCCCCCGGCAGGCCTTCCAGGATGGCCTTGCCGGTGCCGTGGCCCTCTCCCGTAAAGGCCAGGGATCCGTAAAGAGTGACCTCATAGGCGTCCGCGTCCGGATAGCGGGCGCCGAAGATCTGTGCCGCGTGATAGGGACCCACCGTATGGGAGCTGGAGGGCCCGTTGCCGATCTTGAAAACACTTTTGATACTTTTCATCAGAGAGGCAGCTCCTTTCCTTCTTTCTTCCACTCCAGGAATTCCGCCGTGGCCGTAAAGATCACGTCGCCGGAGGAATTGAGGGCAGTCTCCAGGGAGTCCTGGATCACACTGACAATAAAGCCCACGCCCACGATCTGCATGGCCACGTCGCCGGAGATCCCGAAAAGGGAGCAGGCCAGTGGCACCAGAAGCAGGGAGCCTCCCGCCACGCCGGAAGTCCCGCAGGCGGAAAAGGTGGATACGATGCTGAGCAGGATAGCCATGGGCAGGGTCACCTCCGCTCCCACGGAATTGGCGGCCGTCAGGGCAAAGGTGGTGATGACCGCGGCGGCTCCGTCCATGTTTATGGTGGAGCCCAGGGGAATGGAGACCGAATACATGTCTTCGTCCAGTCCCAGCTCCTTGCAGAGCTCCATGTTGACGGGAATGTTGGCGGCGGAGCTTCTGGTAAAGAAAGCTGTCACCCCGCTCTGGCGGATGCATTTGAAGATCAGGGGATAGGGATTGTGCCTAAGGGTGATCCCCACGATCAGAGGATTCACCACCAGGGCCACGATCAGCATGGAAAGGACCAGAATCAGGACCAGTTCTCCGTAGGTGGTAAAGATCTCCAGACCGCTGGTGGATACAGCTTCAAAGACCAGGCCCAGGATACCGAAGGGAGCGCAGCTTATGACCCAGCGGACCACCCTGGATGTCCCTTCCGCCAGATCCTCCATGTCCTCCCTGAGCCCCGGACGGGCTGCTTTCAGGGCTATGCCGAAGACCACGGCCCAGAAAAGGATCCCGATGTAGTTGCCGCCGGCAATGGCCTGCACGGGATTTGCGAAAACGCTCATGAGCAGGTTCATGATGATCTCGGACATGGAGCCCGGGGCGGCATATCCCTGAGCCGCCTCCAGACCGGTCAGGGTAAGGCTGACTGGGTGAATGAAATTGACTATGACCGCCACGATGGCGGCGCAGAGGGTGCTGAACAGATACAGAAAGATGACCGTGCGGAACCTGGCCATGTTTCCTCCTTTGGCGTTGGCCAGGGAAGAAGCCACCAGCACAAAGACCAGCAGGGGCGCGATGGCCTTGAGGGCGCCTACAAAGAGCTTTCCGGGCACGCCGATCCAGGTCATCCCCGGGACTATCAGGCCAAGAACGGCGCCGATCACAAGTCCTATGCAGATCCGGATGACCAGACTTAACGAGTTCCATTTTTTCAGAATTTCCATTTCTCCTCCTTTAAAAGCTGTCCTTTTCAGCTTTTTTCTTCTATACGTATTTATTATAGCACCGAAGGCCGCCGGGCAGAATCTTCACATTTCGGGCCCCTTTCCCCAGCTTCCCCTTTTGCCGCAGAAAGGGGCATGAAGAAACCGCAGTTTCCTCATGCCCCCGAAAGGTGATCTTTTCTTTTCCCGGTCAGTCAGTTAACTTACTGCTGTCCCCAGAGCAGTTCCTCGTACTGCCTGGTATAGAGGTCGTAATAATAGCCTCTTTTCTTCATCAGCTCCCTGTGGGTGCCCCGGTCAATGATCTGTCCGCCCTTCACCACCAGGATCACGTCCGCGTCCACGATGGTGGAGAGGCGGTGGGCGATGACAAAGGAGGTTCGGCCCTTTATGACCTTGTCTATGGCGGACTGAATGATCTTTTCCGTTACCGTATCGATGGAGGAGGTGGCTTCGTCCAGGACCAGGATCCTGGGATCCGCCAGCACGGCCCTGGCAAAGGAAAGGAGCTGCTTTTCGCCCGTAGACAGGAGGCTTCCCCCCTCTCCCACGTCGGAATCCAGTCCCTTGTCCATTCCCGCCACCACCTGGTCGGCGGATACCACCTTCAGGGCTTCCATGATCTCCTCGTCCGTGGCGTCGGGCTTTCCGTAGCGCAGGTTGTCCCGGACGGAACCGGAGAAGAGGTGGGGCGACTGGAGCACGTAGCCGATATTGGAGTGGAGCCAGAGCTGGGATCTTTCCCTGGCGTCTCTTCCGTCGATCAGGACCCTGCCCATGGTGGGCTCGAAGAAACGGCATACCAGGTTGACCAGGGTGGATTTGCCCGCGCCGGTCTCTCCCACGATGGCCACGTTGGTACCCCGGGGAACCTTGAGATTAAAGTGCTCCAGCACGTACTCGTCCCCGTCGGGATAACGGAAGGAAACGTCCTCGAATTCCACGTCTCCCTTCAGCTCCTCCCAGTTTTCCTTCCTGGGATGGAACATGTCCCCGTACTTTTCGATGACTTCCGGGGAATCCGCCACATCCGACTCTTCATTCAGAAGCCTTGTCAGACGCTCGATATTGACCTGAATGCCGGCCAGGGCCGACAGGGTCTCGATGATGCCCTGGACCGGCTCCAGCAGCTCTATGGCGTAGGACATGAAGACGGACAGAGTACCGATCTGCATAAGGCCTTCCCTGGTGAGCTTTCCGCCCTGCCAGAGGACCAGGGACAGTACCACCGCCGACATCATGGTCACGGTGGAGATGAAGAAGGCTCTGAAATGGGCTTCCCGAATGGAGGTCCGCTTCATGTTCAGGGTCTCGCCTCTGAAATCCCGGTTCATCTTCTCCTCTATGTTCAGGACCTTGATGGTCCGGATGCCCGTGATGCCTTCGTTGTAGCTGCCGGTGATCTGGGAGTTGATCTCACGGATCTTCCGGTTGTAGAGGACCAGCTTTTTCTGGAAGTAGGTCATAAGAAGCACCGCCGCCGGCAGAAGGAGCAGGATATAGAAGGCCAGGCGGACGTTGATGACCAGCATGACCGCCAGGACCCCGATCACATAGGCCCCGGACCAGACCAGGTTCATCAGCCTCCAGGAGACCGACTCGCCGATCAGGCCCGTGTCGGACATGACTCTGGCGTGGATATAGCCTACGGAATTCTGATTGTAGTAGGAAAAGGACAGGGTCTGCAGGTGGCCGAAGGCCGCGTCCCTCAGGTCTTTGTTGACCGACATTTCCACCCTTCCGCAGGAAAAGGCGCTGTAATAGTTGATGGAAGCCTGGAACACGATCACGGCCAGATAGAGGGCGATGAAGAGACCGATTCCCTCCATGGTCCGCTCTCCTATGTAGTGGTCCAGAGCATAGCGGTTGAAGAGGGGATAGAAGGCGTCGATGGCGCTGGAAGCCCCTCCCAGAAGGACCATGACCATGATCCTGACCCGGTATTTCTTAATGTATGGAAACAGCCTGGGAATCCCGAAAAAAGGCAGTTTCAGAATCTTTTCGTCGTTTGGCATTGCTTTAACCCGCATCTGTCAGACCCGCGGTCTGCAGATCATAGATCTTTCTGTAAAGTCCGTTCTGTAAAAGTAGCTCATCGTGGGTGCCCTGTTCCCGGATCCTTCCCTTGTCCAGGACAATGATCCGGTCCGCGTTCATGAGGGTGGTGATGCGGTGGGCGATCAGGATGACCGTGGACTGACCGGACACCTCCCGGATGGCATGGCGGATCTTCATATCCGTTTCCGTATCCACCGCGGACAGGGAATCGTCGAAGACCATGACCGGGGATTTCCGGATCAGCATCTGGGCTATGGCCGTCCTCTGCTTCTGGCCGCCGGAAAGGGTCACGCCCCTCTCGCCCACGGCCGTCTCATAGCCCGCCGTAAAGGTCTCTATGGCATCGTCGATGGAAGCCAGCCGGGCCGCTCTTCTGATCTGGTCCATGCCGGAATCCTCTGCCGCTATGCCGATGTTCTCGGACAGGGTCCTGGAGAAGAGATAGGGCTCCTGGAGGACCATGCCGATATTGCGGCGGAGATACCCCTTACTGATATCCGCTATGTCCGTATCCCCGATCAGGATCCGGCCCTTTTCGGGGGCCAGGGTATAGAGCCTCTCCAGCAGGTACATGAGGGTGGATTTGCCGGAGCCCGTTCCGCCCAGGATGCCCAGGGTGGTGCCGGCGGGGATGGTCAGGGAAATGTCATGCAGGGCTTCTGCCGCCGTTCCCTCGTAGGAGAAGGATACATGATCGAAGACGATGTCTCTGTCCATGGGAGGCTCCAGAGCCCCTTTCCTGTCCATTTCAGGCTCGGAATTCATGATGTAGCGGATACGGTCTATGGAAATGCCCGCCTTGCTCATCTCGGTGATGACCCGTCCCAGCATTCTGACAGGCCAGATCAGCATCAGGTTGTAGGAGATCAGGGCAATGAGGCCGCCGGTGGTCAGGGTCCCCCTGAGGCAGGCCCTGGTGCCCAGAAAGAGGACGGTCAGGTTCTGCATGCCCGTCAGGATATCCGCCGAGGACCAGAAGGCCGACATGAGCCGCATGAGGTGGATCCAGAAGCCCGTATAGTAGGCGTTCTGCTTTTCGAACCTCTCCTGCTCATAGACCTCCCGTCCGAAGGCTCTGACCACTCTGACGCCGGTCAGGTTCTCCTGGACGATGGAGGAAAGCTTTCCCTCTTCCGTATCCACCTTGCGGAAGGCGCTGCCGATCCTGGAATGGAAGATCATGGAATAGCACAGGATGACGGGGATAAAGGCCGCGGCTCCCAGCATGACCGTCACGTTGATGCCGGCCATGAAATAAAGGGCCATGGCGATCAGGATCACAGTCCGGATCAGCTGGACCAGCTGCTCGGAAACAAAGCGCTTGATGGTCTGGACGTCGGAGGTGCATCTCTGGATGATGTCGCCCGTGGAATTTTCTCCGTGCCATACATAGGGAAGGCCCATGATGTGGATAAAGAGTTCGTCACGCATCCTTCTGACGAAGGTCTCCGCGCCGGCCGCGTTGGTGATCCGGAAAAGATAGCGGAAAAGAGCCGCCAGGATGCCCACACAGGCAACGGCCAGGGCTATGATGAGGGGCCTTGCCTTCAGAACGTCAAGGCCTCCTGCCGCATCCACCAGAGATGCCGCCATGCCTGTCAGGGCAGAGGGGGCGTCTCCGATCACCGAATCCACCGTAAAGGAGATGATCTTGGGATTGACCATATCCATGAAGGATACCATGCCGGCAGAGATAAGGCTCATGAGAAAGAAGGGATAAGCCCCCTTCAGAAAGTGCCAGATCAGTTTGAAGTTGGAATCGTATTTCTTAATCATTTCGGTTTTTTAAGGGATGAAGGTGACCAAAAAGAGCCGGACGGGCCGGCTCTTTGTCTTTAATTTACTGCAGTTAATATATTAATGTGCCGCAAATGTTTTTACAAGGCTTTTTGCACGGTTTATACCAACAGTATAAGGGATCCTCTGCCCATGAGCGCTTTCCCCTTCGGGGCCGGGCCCAGGGCAGCTGTAAATCAGATGCTCTGCACCTGATTTTTCCTCTTTTCCATCCGGACCAGGGACCTTTTCAGCAGATAAACGGAGAAAAAGAGACAGAGCAGCTCTTCCGCCGGCTGGGCGTGGATCAGTCCCCTGTAGCCGAAGACCGCGTTAAAGGCAATCAGGAAGGGAATATAGAGGATGAGCTGGCGCACCAGGGTAATGGTGAAGGCAGATCCCGGCATGCCGATGGCGTTGTAAACGTTGCGGACCAGGGCCGTTGTCCCCACGCAGGGAAGGATCAGCATGGCGGCCCGGAGGGTCATGGCGGCCAGGGATACCACCGTGGGATCTTCCGAGAAAAGGCCCGAAAGGAAAGGGGCCGACAGTCCGAAAAGGACCATGACGCAGACTTCTATGGAAGTGATGATGCCGACGGCCGCCCGGATCAGGGCCCGCATGCGGCCATAGGCCCCTGCCCCGTAATTATAACCCATAAGAGGCTGGCAGCCCGCGGCTATGCCCTGGTAGAGATAGTTTCCGAAGGACATGATCCTGGTGGAGATGCCCATGGCCGCCACGTAAAGGCCTCCGTAGGCCGCGGCCAGGTTGTTGAGGACCAGGATAGAGGCCGTGGACAGGAACTGCTCCAGGGTATGGGGGATGCCCACCTTCATGATCTCTCCGAAGATCCGGGATGAAAAGCCCAGATAGGAGGGAGAAAGGGTCAGAAGGCTTCTTCCGCTCATGTAGACCCAGAGGCAGATGACCGTGCTCAGAAGGTTTCCCAGGACCGTTGCGATGGCAGCGCCCCTGATCTCCATGCCCAGGTTAAAGATAAAGATGGGGTCCAGGATGATGTTGGCCGCCGTTCCCGCGATCATGCTGACGGTGGCATAGGATACGGATCCCTCGCTCCGGAGCAGCTGGCCCAGGGCATAGTTGCCCATGGTGAAAAAGCTTCCTGCCAGCAGGACTCCCGTATAGTCCCTGGTATAGGGAACTGTCTCTCCCCTGGCTCCCAGAAGAGCCACGATGGGATCCAGGGCAAAGGCCCCCAGAAGCATGAGCACAAGGCTCATGAAAAGGATCATCTCGAAGCCCAGGACCAGGGTCCTGTCCGCCTCTTCCTTTCTGCCCGCTCCCATGCATCTGGCTATGTAGGAGGCGCCCCCGTTGCCGGTGATGCCGGACAGGGCGATCATGACCATGAGGATCGGATAGGAAAGGCTGGAGGCCGCCAGCTGATAGGGATCGCCCAGCTGTCCGATAAAGTAGGTGTCCACCAGGTTGTAGGCCACCATAAAGAGCATGCCGAAGGCGATGGGAAGGCCCATCTTCAGGACCGCCTTCCAGGGCACCTCCTCCGCCATGATCCGGATCCGGGCATCCTTTGGGCTTTCCGCAGGATTTTCTTCATTTTCGTATATATCTTCAATTCTGTCTGACATATGGCTGCTTTTCCTCAAAAAGTAATTTCGCGCTGCAGGCAGAGACTATTGTAACATATCCCGGCAGAAGTAACAGAAAAAAAGCAGGGAAGAGTCAGACAATGCGTCCGTCTCTTTCCTGCTTTCAAGGCATCTCCTGCCTTTTTCCCAATCAGTTGCCGGTCTCCTCCCAGGCCTTCCGATAGGCCTCGTAGTCGTCCGTAAGACCCTTTTCTTCCATCTCCTGCTTTTTGTGGCTGCGGAAGCCGGTAAGGAATTCCAGGGCGTCGATGCCGCCGGAGCGGATCTCCTTCAGGGTGTTTTCCTCATCCGCAAGGACGCTGTCAAAGCGCCTTGTCTCCCGCATCATGGAGATCAAAACGAAGGCAAGGAGGATGATGGCTCCAAGCAGCAGAACCTTCAGCGTATCGCCCCCGGCCCTTGTTCTGAGGACTGCCAGCAGCAGCTCCAGGATCACGCCGCCCGCCGCATACCGCATAAGGCTCTTCTTCTTCCTTCTGACCGTATCCATCTCCGCCGTCAGGGCCTTTTCCATAAGTTCCTTTGCCCTGACAGGGTCCTCTGTTTCCGCAAAGAGCACCTCCGGCGCCACATCCGAGGGGTTGACTTTCTTTTTCAGTTCATTTACGTCTGCCATTTTTTCCTCCCATTCCGCTCAAAGGCTTCCGTTTCTTTTCGGAACAAAACTCAGGAAGTCTCCTCCCTGCCAGGTCAGTGTCCCCCGGCTGCCCTCCTTAAAGAGCTTTGCTTCTTTTTCTGTCATCTCCAGAGTAAGAGCTCCGTGATTTACAGTGGCGAAGGTCAGCTTCATGACCAGCCCTCCCGGCAGGGCCTTCCTGTCCAGGACCACGGCGGTGTCCTTCAGGACCGGCTGCTTTTTGTTATTCATATATTCCCTGATCCCTGCAGCGGCCCTCTCTCCCAGAAGAATAAGGAGCAGGCCAAGTATGAAATAAAAGCCGATCAGGCTTCCGCCCTCCAAAATTCCGAACATGACTCTCACCTTCTTTCTGAGACCAGTATGCCCTGCTTTGGCCCTTCCTATAATGCCGGGAATTTCCCTTCCGCGGAAAAACGCGGTCCTTTGAGGCCCTGCTCTTCTTTCCTTTATCCGGACAGACAAAAGCACCGCGGGGCTTCCGCGGTGCCTGTAAGTGAGGAATAAAATATACGGGCCCTTATGCCTGCGGGGCCTTCCTCAGAATTCCTTTTTCTCCATGATCCGCACGCTGCACAGATAGGAAAGGAAGGAAAGGAGGCCGCAGACGGCCGTAATGACAAGGAAAACGAGGGCCTCCGGCAGAGCGTCCAGGGTCTCGACCAGGCCCTGGAGCACCTGCTCCTGCCCGGACATGACCTGCTTTGTCCCGAAGACCAGCAGAGCCATGAGGCCGAATACAAGAAAGAGAGCGACCCTGCTTTTTTCCGAACCGTACTTCAGCAGCAGGGGGATAAAGACCGAGACCGACAGGAAAAGGACCGGAATGAGGGAAAGAAGCATGGGCAGTTCACTGACAGGGTTTACCCCGCTGTGGCGGATCAGTCCCCCGATACAGTAGATCAGAACGCCCGCGCACCAGGAGACCGCTTCCATGAACAGGCAGAACAGATATTTTTCCCCCACATAGGTCTTTCTTTCAAAGGGAAGGGTCATGAGAAAGGCAAAGCCGTTGTCAAACTCGTCATAGCTTATGGTCCCCACCGCGATGATGGTTCCCAGCATGGTCAGATAGCCCACGAGGAAAGATCCATCCATGGTTCCCCCCATGATCACGGCCATAACAAGGAAAATCATAAGAGTCTGCCTTCTGGAGAAGGTAAGCCTCAGATCTTTTTCGATCAGTCCGCGCATATCAGTGTCCTCCTGTCATCAAAAGAATCAGATCGTCGACGCTGCCGTTTTCAATGACCATGCCCGGATAGTTTTCCGCATAGAACTGCTTTTCGCGCGTCAGGCAGGTATAGCCGAAGGCTTCCTTCCTGCCGGCAAGGATATAGCTTTTGTCCAGCTTTTCGTAGGCTTCTTCGCTGACCTTCAGGACGGCATAGCTGCCAAGAAGCACGTCCGTATCCTCGTGCAGAAGGATCTTTCCGTCGTGGATCAGGTAAATATCGTCGCAAAGGCTCTCCAGATCCGAAGAGATATGGGAGGTAATGAGGACGGAGCAGTTCTCGTTTTCCTGCAGGTACTGCCTGAGCAGATCCAGGATGTCGTTTCTTGCCTGCACGTCCAGGCCGGCCGTGGGCTCGTCCATGACCAGAAGCTCTGCCCTGTGGCTGATGGCAGAAAGAACACGGAGCTTTGCCTTCATGCCGGTGGAAAACTCACTGATCCGCTTATCCTCCGGAAGACCCTGGGCCCTGCAGTTCTTTCTGAAATATTCTTCGTCGAAGGTGGGATACATCTTCGAAAGGATGGCGGTCACGTCCTTTACCCGCAGATAGGCGCTGAAGCCGGACTCGGACAGGGCTGCTCCTATGGAGGCCTTTTCCCTGCCGGTCAGCATGGATGCCTCCCTGCCGTTTATGGTGATCCGTCCCTCATCCGGCCGGATCAGGCCCAGCAGCGCCTTTATGAAAGTGGTCTTTCCGGCGCCGTTTTTTCCGACGATGCCGGTCACGGCTCCGTCACTGATCTCCATGGAAAGATCCAGACGGAAACTTCCGTAGGTTTTTACAAGATTGTCAACTATGACCATGGGTAGTCCTCCAGTATGATCTCAACGATTTGAAGAATGTCTTCCCTGCCAAAGCCCACTGCGGCAGCCTTCTGCACGGCGGAGGCGAAGTCGTCCTCCACGGATTTCCTCCGGGCCTCCAGAGCCAGCTGACGGTCGGCGGCGGCCACATAGGTGCCCTTTCCGTGCACCGTGACCACAAACCCCTCCTCTTCCAGTCTGTCATAGGCCTTCTTGACGGTCAGAGCGCTGATGCGCAGCTGCCCGGAAAGGGTCCGGACCGAGGGAAGGGCTTCGTTTTCCGCAAGATCTCCTTTCAGGATGGCGCTTTTCACCTGATCCATGAGCTGTTCGTAGATGGGTACCATTGAGCTGTTGTTTAAAATGATATGCATATCTTAGCCTCCATAAACAGTGTATAACAGCATATATCTGTTGTCAACTGTTATACACTGTTTGTTCTCTTTTTTTCCTCTGCCGGCCCCCTTCCGGCGTCTGCGGAAGGACAAATTGAAACAAACGCAGGATCCGGCACTATAAATCAAAAAAACACGCAGATGCGTCTTCCCTCTGTCAGACGCATCTGCGTGCAGGTAAAATCCTCTGTATCCTATCGTACGCTCAGGTCAAAGGCGTCGAAGGTCCCCCATGCCTTTGCCGAGGCTTTTGCCCGGATGCCAAGGGTGATCCGGTCCCCCGCGTTGATCTTGACTCCCCCGATCTGTACCTCCTGCCAGACCTGCCAGCCTGCCAGGGTAAAGGGAGCGGTCTGCTCCTTTCCGTTTACGGATATGAAGGCTTCGAAGCTGTCGCCCTCTCCCAGGTCTCCTCCCTGGGCGGAGAAGGACAGGGTATAGAAGCCCCCTTCCTCCGCGGTCACGTTCTGGGATACGGTAAATTCCATGTCCTGTTCGGACCAGAAATGGATGGCCATGGTCCCGTCTTTCGCATCTGCCATCTTGTCCTGGATATCCAGGCAGGAGCCTCCGCTTTTTACGTCGAACAGCCACATGGAGGCATCGCTTTCCTCCAGGGAGGGATTGCGGACCAGGTTTCTGTTGCTGACCTTCAGATGGCATACCGCTTCAAGGCCGGTGGACGTCACCCCGTGTATGTCATAGGTACCGGGGCCTTTAGTGCTCAGATTTTCCGTATTCCATGTCACGGATACGGGGCCGCTCTTTGTCCTGTCGGACCAGATGACCATGATCTCGGAGGGAAGCTCATACCCTCCGCCTGCCATCATTTCCACCTCCGGCTCTTCTATGTACTGGAGGACGTTTTCCCCTTCCGCTCCGTAAAAGAGCCATTTAAAGACGTTCAGGGAAGGCAGGGCCTTTCCGTCAAAATCAAACATGGCCTGGTTGTCCCATGAGGAGCCGCCGTACCAGACTCCCGCATCCTCCGGGTCATAGACAGCGGCATAGGAGGATGCCCAGCCGGACCCGTAGGTCTCCCATTTCTCCTTATTGGAGGCAAGCACCGCAGCATCTCCCGAATAGTGCTGCACCGGCACCCAGGCGATCTCCCAGTAGAAGACGCCCAGGCCCCCCGCATCTGCCGCGGCGGCGCAGACGTCTCTTACGGCATCGGCCTGTCCCTGAACGGAAGCCGGATAGTCCCCGGGAAGGGTCATGTCTCCCACCGAGTTGCCGGATCCGTCCCCGTCCTCCAGGGTCCAGGGATAGGAGGTCTCCAGAACGCAGACATCCTTTCCGGTCTGCTTTTTCAGGTCCCTCATGACCTTTTCGAGATCCTTCACGCCTCCGTGCCAGTACATGTAGTAGGAAAGGCCGAAGACGTCGTAGTCCACTCGGCACTCCTCCAGGATCTCGGCCCAGCGGCTCAGCTTTTCCGGTTCGGAGATCTCCGTGAAATGGACCGCCACTTTTGCATCCGTCACTTTTCTTACGCTCTGGGAAGCCGCCTGCAAAAGGTCCGCCACTTCTTTTTTGACTGCCTCTCCGGCCATGCCGTTGTTGATCTCGTTTCCGATCTGGACCATGCCTATGTCGGCCCCGGCCTCCTGTATTTCCTTAAGACTTTCTTCCGTAAACTTTCCTATGGCCTTTTTCTTCCCGGAAAGGTCCATCTTTGCCCAGGCTCTGGGCGTCATCTGCTTGCCGGGATCCGCCCAGAAATCGGAATAGTGGAAATCCACCAGAAGCTTCATGCCGTACTGTGCCGCCATTTTCCCGATCTCTCCGGCCCTCTTTGCGTCGCAGTTGCCGCCTCCGAATCCGTGTCCCTCCTCGTCATAGGGATCGTTCCAGACACGTACCCGGATCCAGTTGACGCCTGCATCCGCCAGAATGCGGAAAAGATCCGCTTCCTGTCCCTTTTCGTCAAAGTAGCGGACTCCGCTCTCTTTTTCCGAAAGGAAGCTGGATACGTCCGCTCCCCTTATGAAATCCTCCGTGATGCCCTCTACCGGCTCGACGAATATCTCCGCCTTCTCAGGCCCTGTGGGAAGCGCGGCCTCATAGACGGGGACTGTTTCTTCCGGTTCTTTCGTCTCTCCTCCGCCGCAGCCCGCAAGCAGGACCCCTGAAAGAAGTAAAGCCGCAAGTTTCATGAATCTGGTGCGCATGGTCTGTGCCCTCCCGAAAAAGAGGCTGCCCGCAAAGGCAGCCTCCCGGTCATTGCAGTACAAAAAGTCATCCGTCGATATCTTCGCCGTTGGATCTGCATACCCTCTGATACCAGTAGAAGGAATCCTTTCTGCTTCTGGAAAAGTCTCCTGTGCCGTCGTCGTGCCTGTCCACGTAGATGAAGCCGTAGCGCTTGGCGTACTGGCCGGTCCCCGCGGAGACCAGGTCGATGGGTCCCCAGGTGGTATAGCCGATCAGGGGAACGCCTTCCTTTACGGCTTCCCTCATGGCTCTGATGTGCTCCCGGAAGTAGGCGATGCGGTAGTCGTCATGGACCGATCCGTCCTCTTCCACTCTGTCGAAGGCGCCGAAGCCGTTCTCCACCACCATAAGGGGCGTGCCGGGATAGCGGCCCGCCAGCTTATTCAGTGTATAGCGCAGGCCGTCCGGATCGATCTGCCAGCCCCAGTCGGAGGCCTTGAGATAGGGGTTCTTGGCGCCGCCCATCATGTTGCCCTTTACCTGGTCCGCGTCGTCCCTGACCGTCACACAGTTGGACATGTAGTAGGAGAAGGTGTAGAAGTCCACCGTGCCCCTCCGGATGATGTCCAGATCCTCCTGATCGTCCATGAAGGAGGTATCCAGGCCCTGATCAGCAAAGAACTTCCTTGCGAAGGAAGGATAGGCTCCCCTTACCTGCACGTCGCCGCAGAGATTGTTGCAGAAGTTGTCCCTCTTCTGGCACTCCAGGATGTCTTTGGGGTCGGGAGAGAGAGGATACCAGGTGATGTGGCAGATCATGTTTCCGATCATGAAATCCGGATTGATCCTGTGGCCTTCCATGACAGCCCTGGCGGAAGCCACGAACTGGTTGTGGAGGGCCCTTACCTGCATCTGTGGGTCGTTTTCCAGTTCGGGAATGGTGCAGGGCTCAGTCCTTGCAAGATCGGAGTCCTGCGCGATGCCCAGGCTGTAGAGAGCGCCCATTCTGGGCTCCATAAGGCTGATGTTGATCTCGTTGAAGGTCAGCCAGTATTTCACCTTGTCCTTATAGCGCTTAAAGCAGGTGACGGCATACTTCACGAAAAGGTCTATGACTCTTCTGTCGGAAAAGCCCTTATATTTTGTCACGATGGCCCAGGGAATCTCGTAGTGGCAGAGGGTGACCAGAGGCTCTATGCCGTGCTTTCTGCATTCGTCGAATACGGCGTCATAGAAAGCCAGGCCTTCCTCGTTGGGCTCCTCATCGTCGCCGCCCGGGAAAATGCGGCCCCAGTTGATGGACATGCGGTAGCAGGTAAAGCCCATCTCTCCGAACAGGGCTATGTCTTCCTTATAGTGGTGATAGAAGTCTACCGCCTGGTGGGAGGGATAAAAGACACCCTCTTCGATGGTGGGGCAGAAGGTGCGGGGCCTGTTCACGTCTCCCCCCAGAAGCATATCCGGAACGGAAAGGCCCTTGCCTCCCTCCAGATAGGCGCCTTCACACTGGTTGGCCGCTGTGGCGCCGCCCCATAAAAATCCTTTTCTGAAAACTGACATTGAATGGTCCTTTCTGCCGCGGCCGTGAAGCGGCGTCCTGCATGCCCTGTTAAAGGCATAAAATCAAAGAAAAAATCATTACAGAAAACGGAGAAGTGTATCCGTTTCCATCTCTAATGTTAAATCGAAAGGGAGCGAATTACAATCTTCTTTTGTCCGGGACTGATGCGCAAAAAAGCTCATAAATACCCTCAGGACACTGGGATCAGTTCTATGTTCAGATCTATACTGGAAGGGACCCCGTCCGCCTTTCCTTCATTGCTGTACTGCCAGAAGGAAAAATGATAGGGAGTCTGGGGCTTGTCTTCGTAGTCCGCGTACCAGATCGGGAACTCCTTCAGTCCGGACAGCTCATAGCCGAAGGCCTCCCAGACCATGTTTGAGTAGAACATGGGCCTGTAGCCCAGCTCCCGGATCCTTTCGCAGAAGGCCCGCACGTTTTTCGTGGCCTGGGCCGGGGTCAGATCGTCTGTCCTTGCCTTGTCGAATTCTATGTGCTCCAGGTCGCATACCAGGGGAAGCGTGACCTTCCTGCCGTCCAGAAGCTTTACCAGAAATTCGGCTTCCTCCCGGGCCTCCTCCTGGGTCAGGGCCTGGGAGAAAAAGTAAAGGCCCGTGTCAAGGCCCGCCTTCAGGGCCCCCTCCAGGTTCTGATCAAAAAGCTTGTCCTTCACAAGTCCGGCTCTGCTCCCGTAGCCCCGGTAGCCGGCTCTTATGAAAACAAACTCCACGCCGGCCTTTTTCACCTTTTTCCAGTTGATGTTCCCGTTGAATTCGGATACGTCGATCCCCCTTCTGAAACGGTAGGCGCTGTCCCCTTCATAACTCATGAGACCGCCGATCTTCATGAAAAGGTTTTTATCGTATAAAGAGCGGGGAACGTCCGGGTCGTACTCCGCTTCGTAGGAGTTCTGATGGACATCCACGAAGGTAAAGGTCTTCCCTTCTTCCTGTATGCCGCCTGCCGGTGCCGCTTCTTCCTCTTTCTCTTCTTTCTCTTCTTCCCCGCTTTCGGCCTGTGCCCTCACATGCGCTCTGGGATAGACCACTTCTTCACTGCTCTTTCCGGCCCCGCAGCCGCCAAGCACAAGGCAGGCCGTCATAATAAGAAGGATCCCCGGATGGCAAATCTTCCTCATAAAAAAATGTATTCCTTTCTCCCGTCCCGGAAAGGAATCTGCGAGGGCATGTCTCAGAGGCCTTTAAAGGCCCAGGACTCCCTTCCCTTTCAGGACTTCATAGTCATAGCCGTATTCCTCCAGGACCTGCCTGGTATGGGCCCCCAGGGGGGCTCCCGCTTCATTCCCCCGGACAGGGCTGTTCAGAAAACGGATGGGAAAGCCCGGCTGCCGCACTCTTTTTTCCCCGTTACCTTCCAGGGGCAGGTCCCAGACCATGTCTCTTTCCCGGATCTGATCGTCCTCTTCCAGGGCTTCCCTGAGGGAGGCCACGGGTTCCACGCAGCAGTCCCTGTCCCGGAAGATCTCTATCCACTCCGCTTTTGTCCCGGACCCGATGACCCGGGCCACCTTTTCCCTGACTTCACCGATATTTTCCGGCATGACGCCCCCGGCGATCAGTTCGGGGCAGCCTATGGTCTCGCAGAAGGTCTTCCAGAAAGCGGGCTCCAGGGAGCCTACGCTCAGGTACTCTCCGTCCGCCGTTTTATAATATCCGTAGACAGAGCCTCCGCCCAGTCTGCCCTCTTCCCTTCCGGTCTCCTGCCCTGTGGCCAGAAAACGGACCCCGTCCATGCCCGTCAGGGGGATCAGACCGTCCAGCATGGCCACGTCTATATATTCCCCCTGTCCCGTCACGGCCCTGTGGTGGACGGCCGCCAGGATCCCGATCACGGAGTTCATGGAGCCGCAGCAGATGTCCGCGATCTGCATGTTGGTGGGAGCGGGGCCGGTCCCCGCATATCCCGCCATGGACAGATTTCCGCTTCTTGCCATGTAGTTGCAGTCATGGCCTGCCCTGCGGGCCATGGGGCCGGTCTGTCCGTAGCCTGTCAGGGAGCAGTAAATGACCCCGGGATTTACGGCCTTCAGGTCCTCGTAGCCAAGGCCCAGCCTGTCCATGACGCCGGGGCGGAACTGCTCTATGACGATATCGTAGTCCATGACCAGCTTCCTTATGATCTCTCCAGCCTCCGGGTGCTTGAGGTCCAGGAAAATGTTTCTCTTTCCCCTGCCGAGCCAGGCTTCGTTAGCGGACAGATCCGTCCCTTCTATGTAGGGTTCGTATTCCAGGACCAGGTCTCTTCTTTTCGGTGAAGAGATCTTGATGACGTCGGCTCCCATGTCGGAGAGCATCAGGGTGGCGTAGGGACCCGGAAGCAGGGTGGTAAAGTCCAGTATTTTCAGATCGTGCAGCATTTGTATCCCTCCGGATGGCAGGCGGCCTCTCCGCCGCCCGAAAATTATAACATGAGAAAGGCCCGGACGGGATTTCTCATGGAAATACGGCGGGATTCCGGGCCTCTTCTGTTCTTTTGCTCTGTTTTTTCTTTACCTGCGGTCTTTCTTTACGGTCCTGACCCTTCTGGACTGGTGGATGGCGCCGCTCCGGCAGACCAGGGCGCAGAGGCCGCAGCCCGCGCACCTTGCCCCGTTCAGCCTGGGCCTCCTGGTCTGTTCGTTCCAGAGGATGGCCTGATGGCCTCCGTCCCTGCAGGAGATAAAGCAGCGCCCGCATCCTATGCAGGCTTCCCTGTCTATGACGGGATAGACTATGCTGTCCCTTTCCATCTGGTCGTTTTCCACCAGCTGGTCCACGGCGGCTCCCAGGAACTCCCCTACTCTCTGGTATCCCCTCTGGGCCATGTAGATCTTAAGGCCGGAAACCAGATCGTCGATGATCCTGACGCCGTACTCCATGACCGCCGTGGTGACCTGGATGCTGCCCGCTCCCAGAAGGATGAATTCCACCGCGTCTCTCCAGGTCCGGACGCCGCCCATGCCGGAGATATGACAGCCCCTGATCCCCTCCTGTCCCGCCAGTTCCGCGATAAAGCGCAGGGCGATGGGCTTGACCGCCGCTCCCGAATAGCCCCCCAGCATGGACCGCCCGTGGACGGAAGGATGGGGGACCTGGGTATCTATGTTGACCCCGGTGATGGACTTAATGGTATTGATGGCGGCGATCCCGTCCGCACCGCCTTCCAGGGATGCCAGGGCGGGCACTCTTATATCGGTGATGTTGGGGGTCATCTTGGCCAGGACCGGAAGGACGGTCCCCCGTCTGACGGCCCTGGTATAGCGTCTGACCGTATCGGGGTCCTGGCCCACGTCGGACCCGGTCCCCTTCTCCTCCATGTTGGGACAGGAGAAGTTGCATTCCACCACGTCGGCTCCGGCCTCTTCCACCACTCTGGCCAGGTATTCCCATTCCTCCTCGTTCCTGCCCATGATGGAAGCGATGATGACCTTGCCGGGATAGTTCTTTTTCAGCCTGCTGAAGCACTCCAGGTTCTCCTCCAGGGAATGGTCCGAGAGCTGTTCGATGTTCTTGAAGCCCAGCCAGTCTCCGGAGCCCGACCGCAGAGCCGAAAATCGGGGAGAGGCCTCGCGGATGTCCATAAGGCAGAGGGTCTTGAAGCAGGCGCCTGCCCAGCCCGCCTCGAAAGCCCTGGCGCACATCTCGTAGGAGCTGGCCACCACGGAGGAGGACAGAAGGAAGGGATTCTCCAGCCTGACGCCGCAGATGTCACAGGACAGATCGATGCTGTCCGCTCCTGCCCTCCCTTCCAGAAGAGATCTGCCGCCGTCAAGAGCTTCCATGATGCCCGGTATATCCAGATGCAGGGGGCACAGGTCCCGGGCCCTTTCCATGGCCTCCCTGTCATAGTCTTCCGGAAGGAGGGCAGCCGCCTCTTCCCTGTTATCGAAATACAGGGCCCTGAGGATCCTGGCCGGATCCGGTTCGGGGCAGGCCCTGCTGCAGGCCGCGTCGTGGCAAAGCATGCATTCTGTGATCTTGTTTCCCTGCCGGGCAGTTGATTTTTCTGCGTACATTGCTGCTCCTTTCTCCTTTACGGGTCCCCGGAGAGGATCCTTTTGTGGAAGCCTCTTCCTTTCTCAAAATCCGGTTTTTTACTTAAGTCTATTGTGATGCACCCACGGACGACTTCGTCGGCCGGGGCTTCGCGAGACTGGTCAGCC